>DASZYW010000265.1:0-13209 GCA_035545195.1 Gaiellaceae bacterium | reverse complement strand
GCCGAGGTCGGCGGCGTGCTCCTCGACGTAGGCGAGCGCCGACTCGGTCGACTCGTCGTAGCGCTCGATCGGCGCGGCCTCGCCGCGGCCGGTGACGCCGGAGAGGCGCAGCTCGACGAAGAGGACGTCCTCCTCGTCGCGGGCGCCTCGGGAGATCACGAACGTCTCGGCGAGCTTCAGCGTCTCGACGCGTCCGGTGACCTCCACCAGACGGACGCTAACATCGGGCCGCGGTGAGGGTCTCGGTGCGCGCAGCAGCGGTGTGCGTCGCGCTCGCCGCGCTGTGCGCGGCCGGCGCGCTCGCGGCCGTGGCGAGCGCGCGCGCGGGCGGCCCGCTCCCGAAGGTCACCTTCATCGGCGACTCGGAGGCCACGGGTCTGCTCGACTGGAAGGACGCCGTCGCCACCGCGTCGCAGGGCGTGAGCTTCGACTTCGAGCTGGCGCCCTGCAGGCGGCTGGTCGCGCCCAGCTGCCCCTACGGCGGGGTCAGGCCGCCGACGCTGGTCGAGCTCGTCTCCGAGCCGTCGTTCCACCTGGCCCCGACCGTCGTCGTCGCGGTCGGCTACAACGACTACGCCGACCGCTTCGCCGCCGACCTCGAACAGTCGATCCAGGCGCTCGACAAGGCGGGTGCGAAGCGCATCGTCTGGGTCAACCTGCGGCTCGTGAAGGAGCAGTACCTCTCGATGGACGACGACATCCTCGCCGCCGCGGCGAGACACCCCGAGCTGACGGTCGCGGACTGGGACGCGTACTCGAACGGCAAGGACTGGTTCCAGCCGGACGGCGTCCACTTCGGCGCCGGCGGCGCCCAGGGCTACGCGGCCTTCCTCCACCAGACGCTGGTCGACCTCGGGATCGCCGCTGCGCCGGCGGCCGCGACGACGACCACGACGTCCGCGCCGCCGGAGCCCCTGCGGATCGCGACCCGCGTGCTGCCGCCGTTCCGGAAGGGCGTCCGCTCGAGCGACCGGCTCACGGCTGCGGGCGGGACGCTGCCGTACTACTGGTCCTTCCCGAAGCATCCGCCGGCCGGACTCCATGTCGGCGCGACCGGGCGGATCTTCGGGGTCGCCTCGGGGCGCCCCGGCTCGTATCGGTTCACCGTCGTCGCGACGGACGCGGCCGGTAGGCGCGCCTCCGCCACGCTGACCCTCCGCATCCGCAGGTAGTGCTCTTCCCGACCGTCACCTTCGCGGTCTTCTTCCTGATCGTGCTGCCGGTCTCGTGGCTGTTGATGCCGCGGCCGCGGCTCTGGCGGCCGTTCATCCTGCTCGCGAGCTACGTCTTCTACGCGTGGTGGGACTGGAAGTTCGTCTTCCTGCTCGCCGCCTCGACGCTCGGGAACTGGCTCGGCGGGGAGCTGATCGTCCGCGACGCGATCCGGAAGCGGCTCTGGCTGGCGCTCGCGGTCGCGTTCGACCTCGGCCTGCTCGGCTACTTCAAGTACGCGGGCTTCCTCGTCAGCTCGGTCGAGAACGGGCTGACGCGGCTCGGCCTGCCGGCGCCGACCTCGCTCGTCGGCGTCGTGCTGCCGGTCGGGATCAGCTTCTACACGTTCATGGCGCTCTCGTACGTCGTGGACGTCTACCGCGGCGAGCTGGAGACCGTGCCGCTGCCGCGCTTCGCCGTCTGGCTCTCGTTCTTCCCGCACCTCGTCGCCGGGCCGATCGTGCGCGGGAGCGAGCTCCTGCCGCAGCTGGAGACGCCGCGCGACCCGCGCGAGGTCGACGTGACGCGCGCGATCTTCCTGATCGTCAGCGGCCTCTTCCTGAAGGTGGTGATCGCGAACCACCTGGCGACGCACGTCGTCGACGACGTCTTCGCCTCGCCGCAGAGCCACTCGTCGCTCGAGGTGCTCGTCGCGGTCTACGGGTACGCGGTCCAGATCTTCGCCGACTTCTGCGGCTACACGAACATCGCGATCGGAATCGCGCTCCTACTCGGCTTCCGCTTCCCGCAGAACTTCGCCAACCCGTACACGGCGGTCTCGCTGCAGGACTTCTGGCGGCGCTGGCACATGACGCTCTCGCGCTGGCTGCGCGACTACCTGTACATCCCGCTCGGCGGCAACCGGAAGGGGAAGCTCCTCACCTACCGGAACCTGCTCCTGACGATGCTGCTGGGCGGGCTCTGGCACGGCGCCGCGTGGACGTTCGTCGCCTGGGGCGGGATCCACGGCGCCGGGCTCACGGTGGAGCGCCTCTGGCGGGACTGGCGCGGGCCGCGCGCGTCGACGGCGTGGACCCGCTGGCTCGGCCGGCTCGTAACGTTCCACGTGGTCTGCCTCGGCTGGATCTTCTTCCGCGCCGCCTCGTTCGGGCGCGCCGGGGACGTGATCGTGCGCCTCTTCGACGCGTGGGGCCAGGCGTCGCCGCTCGTCACGACCGGCGTCGTGCTGGCGATCGTCGTCGGGATCGCGGTGCAGTACGTCCCGCTCGACTCGGTCGGCGCGCTCGGCCGCGGCTTCGCCCGGCTCCCGCTCGCCGCGCAGGCGGCGGCGGTCGCGGTCTGCGTCACCGTCATCGACGTCCTCGGGCCGCAGGGCGTCGCCCCCTTCATCTACTTCCGCTTCTGATGAGCGCGGCCTGGAGGGGGTTCGTCGTTCTGCTCGCCGGGCTCGCGCTCGCCGCGCTGCTCAACGCGCAGGGCCTGCGCAAGGCGGCCGACTCGCGCCCGTCCGGCTGGGAGCGGTCGGCCGAGCTGGCGGTGGCGCGTCCGCTCGCCCGCGCGGCGGCGTGGACGCGGCTCGACCGGCCGCGCCACGAGCTGCAGCGCGCCGTCGGCCGCGCCGACGTCGACGCGATCGACACCTCCGTCGACATCCCGGTCGTCCCGCGCAAGAAGCCGACCCTCCCCACTCCGACGAAGCCGGCGCCGCCGCCGAAGCCCAAGCCGAAGCCGGTCTTCAGCAGGCGCCGGCCGCTGCGGATCTGGGTCGCGGGCGATTCGCTCGCCGAGGTGCCCGGCCAGGCGCTCGAGCGCGTCAGCGCGGAGCGGAGCTCGCTGCGGATCCTCCCGCTCGAGAGCCGCATCTCGACCGGTCTCGGTCGGCCCGACCTCTACAACTGGTTCAAGCGGATCCCGACCGCGA
The DNA here is from genome assembly GCA_035545195.1 of Gaiellaceae bacterium. Taxonomy (GTDB): domain Bacteria; phylum Actinomycetota; class Thermoleophilia; order Gaiellales; family Gaiellaceae; genus Palsa-739. The sequence goes on along the minus strand of DASZYW010000265.1, from coordinate 10,115 downwards.
CGCGCCAGCTGCACCCGAAGGTCGTCGTCCTCTCCTTCGGCGCCGACGACGCGCACAACTACATGAGCGGCGTGCCGAAGGGGAAGACGATCGGCAAGCTCGGCTCGCCGACGTGGGACGCCGAGTACGTCCGCCGCGCCGCCGGTGTGACGCGCGAGCTGCAGGCCAAGGGGATCTACGTCGTCTGGCTCGGCCTGCCGATCCCGCGCGGGCGGGCGTTCTTCTTCAGCTTCCGGATCGTCAACCGGCTGATCAAGCACGTCGTCGGGATCACGAAGCCCGGCGTCGCGTACGTCGACACGTGGCACCTGCTCGCGACGCCGAAGGGGAAGTACGCGGACTACCTGCGCGAGCACGGCCGCCTCGTCCAGATGCGCGCGAGCGACGGCATCCACTACACGCAGGCCGCCGGCGACCTGATCGCCCAGGAGATCCTGGCCAAGCTCGGGCGCGTCTACACGCTGAAGCCCTAGCGCCTCCTCCGAATCGGTTGCGGGCTGCGGGAAGACCCGGATCACACGGGGTCGCCGCAGGCCGATGGTCGGGACATGGACAAGCGCCGCAGCGGCTCGATCGCGACCGTCCTCGTCGCGATCTTCGTCCTGCTCGTCGTCGTCACCGTGGGTGGCGTCGTCCACGACTGGCCGCACGACCACCTGCTGCCGGGCTTGTCCGGCGGGCACGCGAAGACGTATCGCGCCGACGTGCTGGCGACCCGCGTGACGCGCTGCCCGACGCCGGTGACGCAGGGCTGCAGCGTCGCCGTCGTCAGGCTGACCAGCGGCCCCGACTCCGGCCGCCGCACGAACCTCTCGTTCATCGGGAGCTCGCACTCCGAGCACGTCAGCGCCGGCGACGCGATTCTCCTCGCCAAGGACGGCCCATCCTATTCGTTCGTGGACTTCGATCGTTCGGGCGCGCTGCTCTGGCTCGCCGCGATCTTCGCGCTCGTGGTCGTGGTCGTCGGCCGCTGGCACGGTTTGCGTGCGCTGTTCGGCCTGACTGCAAGCCTGGCGACGGTCGTCTTCTTCGTCGTCCCGGCCATCGCCGACGGCAAGCCCGCGGTTCAGGTCGCGGCGTTCGGCGGGCTCGGCGTGATGCTCCTGACCATGCCGGTCGTCCATGGGGGTGGCGCGAAGTCGCTCGCCGCCTGTCTCGGCACGGCCGCAGCGCTCTTCCTGACCCTCGGACTCTCAGACCTCTTCACGAGCCTCGTCCATCTCAGCGGCCTCGCCTCCGACGAGGCCTTCACCGCTCAGTTGTTCACCAGCGTGTCGACGCGGGGGCTCCTGCTCGCCGGAATGACGATCGGTGCGCTCGGCGTCCTCGGCGACACGACGGTCACGCAGGCCTCGACGGTGATCGCGCTGCGCCGCGCCAACCCGTCCCTCGGGTTCACGGAGCTCGTCCGGCACGCCACGAGCGTCGGGCGCGATCACATCGCGGCGACGATCAACACGCTCGTGCTCGCGTACACGGGCGCGTCGCTGCCGCTCCTGATCATCCTCAGCACCGAGAACGTCTCCCTCGGCTCCGCGATCAACGGACAGGCGATCGCAGAGCCCGTCGTGGCGACCCTCGTCGGGTCGATCGGGCTCGTGGCCGCGGTGCCGTTCACGACGGCGCTGGCAAGCCTGCTCGCCCTCCACCTCCCCGAGCGGCGGCTCGCAGGCGAGCACGTTCACGCGCACGCGCACTGACGGGCGCGGCGCTTCGTGCCGAAGCGCTAGCGCCGAGCCGCGGCGAAGCCGACGAGCTTCCCCTGCCGCTCGTCCCAGAGCTTCAGCCGCGTCGCGCCGAGCCCTTCGCGCAGGGAGACGGTCGGGACGGCGTGGAGCGCGGCGTTGTCGTCGTGGGCCGCCTGCAGGTTGTAGTTCGGGATGCGCGCGTTCAGGTGGTGGACGTGGTGCAGTCCGATGTTGCCGGTCAGGAACTGGAGGAGCTTCGGCAGCTTCAGGTACGAGCTTCCCTTCAGCGCGGCGTCGGCGTAGCTCCACGCCTCGCCCGACTGCCAGTAGGTGTCCTCGAACTGGTGCTGGACGTAGAAGAGCCAGATCCCGACGCTGCCCGTCACGAGGAGCGCCGGGGCCTGCACGAGCAGGAGCCCCGTCCAGCCGATCAGCAGGTAGAGCGCGGCCAGGACGACCAGCAGAGCGAGGTCGGTGCCGAGAACGCTCCGGCGCAGCCGGCGCGGCGCGGACCAGCCGACGAGGCGCGGCCCGAGCAGGATGACCCAGAGCGGGCCGAGCCCGAACATCACGACGGGGTTCCGGAAGAGCCGGTAGCCGAGACGGCCCCACCACGGCCGGAGCCGGTACTCGTCCACGGTCAGGGTCTGGATGTCCCCGACGCCGCGGTGGTCCAGGTCGCCGGCGGTCGCGTGGTGCACGGCGTGCTCGCGCCGCCAGAGCGCGAACGGCGTGTAGACGAGCACGCCCAGCGCCGCCCCGAGCACGGCGTTGGCGCGCTTCGAGGGCAGGAACGAGCCGTGGGTGCAGTCGTGGAAGACGATGAACGTGCGGATCAGGAAGCCTGACGCGAGCAGTGAGAGCGCGGCGGCGAGCGCGTCGGAAACCCTCAGCGCGGCGCAGGCCGCCGCGACGAGCGCCACGTACGGGACGACCGACGTGAGCAGGTTGGAGAGCGCTCGGCCGCGCCGCGGCACCGCGTACGGCGCGAGCACGGCACGCAGGGCCTTCTCGTCGGCCTGTTCGTCGGCGGTCATCTCTTCGGCAGGCTGCAGCGCTCGGACGGATCGGGAGCGCCGCTTCGAGGCTAGCCGCTGTCGGCCGACCCGGGCGGCGCGGTCCTCAGACGCAGCCGCCGACGTCGTAGCCGATGACCTCGATCCACCCGCAGCCGTGGAGCGGGTCGACTCGAGTTCGCGGCAACACCACACGGAGGCCGGGCGCAAGTGCGAGACGCCGTCCCGAGCCCGGACGACGTGGCGTGGAAGGTGCGCCCGGCAGGAATCGAACACCCCTGCCAATCGGGTCTTCCGCACGCCGGGGGCGGCACGGAGGGCGGCACCGCGCGAGCACGAGCGACATGATTGGCCGGTGATGAGAGCCCGCCAGATCGTCGAGGACGACGTCCACTCGTTCATGGCACGGCTCAGGTTGTGCAGCCGTCACGGTCAGTCGCGCACGGTCAGAGTCGCGCGTGACCGCTTCCCCGACGTGGCACTTCTCTTCATCGCTGTCGCGATCGCGCTCCTCTTCCGTGGATGGACGCGCGGCCAGTTGGTCGGGGCGGTTGAAGATGCCCTCTGGGCTGTGGCGGCGATCGTCGTCTACGTCGTACTCATCTTCGGCATCGGCTGGATTCAGGCTTGGCGCGCTCTTCGTGAGTGGCAGACCGACCACGCGGTGCTCGGCGGGCACGCGGTCGGACTCTGGTTGCGACCGCGCGGCCGCGTAACCCCGATCGCAGGGCGCTGCGTCGTCACGTGCTCCGATCACTCCCGCCACGAAGGCATGGTCAATCCGCCGACGCCCGAGGGCGAGCTCTTCGCCATGTGGAACTCAGGCTTCCCATCGACCGGCGTCCATCCTCCACACGGCGACCACGTCGCTCGCTGGTGGATCAAGGAGACGCCCTCCGACGGCTGGATCTTCGTCTCTCACGACGCGTTCACCTACGCCCCCACCGAGAACAGCGCGCCGTAGTCGAGGTCTGCAACGTCGGGCCAGCCGCGCGAGACGTGGGCGCGGACGCGGACGTTGCCGCCGATCCGCACAGCGGGCAGGTCGCGTGGCCCGGATCTACGGTCCTCGCGGCGAGGTGCTGCGCACCGTCGAGCTCGACGAGGACGACGACGCGGGCGCCGCGGCCTAGATCGTCCAAGGCGGCAGCGGCAGCGGCCGCGGCACGGTGCGAGCATCCGCGGCACGTCCGGCACGTTTGACTCGCTCAACCGTGCGGGATCCGCTCAGCCGCGCGGCTCGTGATGCGCCCGGCAGGAATCGAACCTGCGACCTCGCGCTCCGGAGGCGCGCGCTCTATCCCCTGAGCTACGGGCGCCGGGGACCGCCAGTCTAGCCTGCGCGGCGTGAGGCGCCTCTTCCCCGCTCTGCCGCGCGAGGTCTACGTCCTGCAGGCCGGCGGGCTGCTGAACGCCTTCGGGAACGGCGTCGTGCTCCCGTTCCTGATCATCTACCTGCACAACGTGCGCGGGATCCCGCTCGGGCTGGCGGGGCTCGCGGCGGCGACGCAGTCGGCGACCGCGCTCCTCTCCGGGTTCCTCGCCGGCTCGCTCTCCGACCGGATCGGGCCGCGCCGGGTCCTCGTCGTGGCGATCCTCGTGATGGCGGTCGCCTTCTCGCTGATGCCGCTGATCCGCACCGCTGCCGACGCGTTCGGGCTCTACGTGCTCTGGGGCGCGGGCAGCGGCTCCTTCTGGCCGGCGCAGTCGACGTTGCTCGCCGGGCTGACGCCCCCGCAGGAGCGCACCGGCGCCTACGCGCTGCAGCGCCTGGCGATGAACGCGGGCGTCGCGATGGGCGGCGTCGTCGCGGGGCTGATCGCGTCGGTCCACCACCCGCACTCGTTCACCGTTCTCTTCCTGATCGACGTGGCGACGTTCCTCGCCTACGCCGTCGTCCTCGTGATCTGGGTGCCGTCGCCCGCTCTCCATCCCGAGCGCTCGACCGGGAGCTGGCGCGCGGTCGCCCGCGACCGGACGATGGTCTCGTACTCCCTCCTCAACGCCGTCTTCATGGCGTCGGCGATCGCGCTGATGATCGAGCTGTGGCCCGCGTTCGCCAAGAACGTGGCGCACGTGAACGAGCGGGAGATCGGCGTGATCTTCGCGCTCGACTCGGTCGTGGTCGTCCTGCTGCAGCTGCCGGTGGCGCGGCTCGTCGAGGGGCGGCGGCGGATGCGCGGGCTCGCCGCGATGGGGCTCGTCTGGGCGGCCGCGCTGCTCGGCGTCTTCGCCGGCGGCGCCTGGGCGGCAGCGACGGTCGCCGCCGTCGTGTTCGCCGCGGCGACGGTCGTCTTCGCCGTCGGCGAGTGCCTGCACGGCGCGATCCACGCCCCGCTCGCGGCCGACCTGGCGCCGCCGCACCTCTCCGGCCGCTACCTCGCGCTCGCCAGCCTCTCGTGGCAGGCCGGCTGGATCGCGGGGCCTGCGGCGGGCGGCTTCGTGCTCCAGCACCAGCCGCTCGCGCTCTGGCCCGCCGCTGCGGCCGTCAACGTCCTCTGCGCGGTCTGGGCGCTCCGGCTCGAGCCCCGCATCCCGTTGCCCCTGCGGGTGACGCCTTTGCGCTTCGCGGGTACGATTGAGCCATGACGTTGTCGACGACGGAGCCTCTCAGTACCGGTGCCCAGCCTGCCGCGCATCCGCCCGCGGCGTGGGGCGCCCTCCGGGGCGCCTGTCGTCGACACACGCCCGCGCCTCACTGAGCTCGAGGCCGACGGGCTCACCTGGGTGCACCTCGGCGCCCCCTCCACCGAGGAGGCGCAGGCGCTCGCGTCCCGCTTCGGCTGGCACCCGCTCGACGTCGAGGACGTCCTCTCCCGCCGCCAACGGCCGAAGGTCGACACCTACGCGGACGACCCCGACGGCGGCTACCTGTTCGCGGTGCTCCACTTCCCCGTCTACGACAAGTCGGTGGGACGGCTGAACGCCGGCGAGCTCGACGCGTTCCTCGGCCCGAACTACCTCGTCACCCTGCCGACGGTGGAGCTCGCCCCCGTGACGCGGCTCTTCCGGCGCGCCTACGAGAGCGAGCAGTTCCGGCACCAGCTCTTCTCGCGCGGCGCGGGCCGCCTCTTCTACGAGGTGCTCGACGACCTCTACGACTACTGCTTCCCTATCCTCGACAAGATCGGCTTCAAGCTGGAGCAGATCGACGAGGACATCGGCGGCGACGACCGGCAGAGCGCCCGCGAGCTCGTCACCGACATCCACCGCGTGAAGCAGGAGATCATCTCCTACCGCAAGATCATCAAGCCGCAGCGGCCGACGCTGCGCCTGATGGAGCGGCAGGTGGAGCGCTTCCTGCCGGAGGAGCTCGAGCTCTACTTCGACGACATCGTCGACGCGAGCGAGCGGATCTGGGACATCCTCGACAACTACAAAGAGGTCGTCGAGGCGCTCGAGGACACGAACGAGTCGCTGATCTCCCACCAGCAGAACGACATCCTCTACGTGCTCACGATCTTCTCGGTCGTGATGCTGCCGCTGACGTTCCTGACCGGGTTCTTCGGCATGAACGTCCACTTCCCGGGGTTCGACTCCACGAACGGCTTCCTCGCCACGCTGGCGCTGTTCGTCGTCTGCATCGCGGGCATGCTCGGCTTCTTCCGCTGGAAGAAGTGGCTCTGAGCCGGTGGAACGGCTCTGGGCTCCCTGGCGGCTGGAGTACGTCCAGAGCGCGGACGAGCAGGACGGCTGCGTCTTCTGCCGCGCCGCCGAGGGCGACGACGCCGAGCAGCTCGTGCTGCACCGCGGCGAGCTCGCGTTCGCGCTCCTGAACAAGTTCCCGTACGCCTCGGGGCACCTGCTGGTCGCGCCCTACCGCCACGGCGCGGGCTTCGACGCGCTCGAGCCGGAGGAGGCGGCGGAGATCCACCGGCTCGCCGTCGCCGGGATCGAGGCGCTGCGCGCGGTCTACCGGCCGGAGGGCTTCAACGTCGGCTGGAACCTCGGGCGGATCGCCGGCGCCGGGATCGTCGACCACGGGCACGTGCACGTCGTCCCGCGCTGGGGCGGCGACACGAACTTCATGCCGGTGCTCGCCGACCTGCGCGTGATCCCGCAGGCGCTCAGCGAGACGCGGCAGCGGCTGGCAGAGGCCTGGCCGCGCTAGCGAGCACGGACTCGATCCGCTCCGCCAGCTCGTCGCCGGAGAACGGCTTCGGCAGCACCTCCGTCCCGAGCGGCACGTCGCGCTGGGCGAGCGTCTCGCGCGGGTAGCCGGAGACGAACACGACCGGCAGCCCCGGCCGGATCGCCCGGGCTGCGTTCGCGACCTGGACGCCGTTCCGCCCCGGCAGGACGAGGTCGCTGACGAGGACGTCGACCGGCGCCGCGCCGGGGACGAGGTGGCGCAGCGCGGTGTCCGCCCCGTCGGCCTCGAGCACGCGGTAGCCGTGCGAGACGAGCAGGTCGCGAGTGACTGCGCGGACGACGTCCGTGTCCTCGACCAGCAGGACCGTCGTCCCGTTCGCCTGCTCCCGGCTCGCCGCCGCCGTCGGCTCGGCGGCCGCGGGCTCCGCGGCGGTGAGCGGGAGCCGGATCGTGAACGTCGAGCCGCAACCCGGCTCGGAGTCGACCTCGATCACGCCGCCGCTCTGCCTGACGATCCCGCGGACGGTGGAGAGCCCGAGCCCCGAGCCCTCGCCGATCTCCTTCGTCGTGTAGAAGGGCTCGAAGGCGCTTCGCCGCTGCTCCTCGGTCATGCCGGCGCCGTCGTCCCGGACGGTGAGCAGCGCCTCTCCGTCGCCGCGCACGACGGAGAGCTCGATCGTGCCCGCGCCGCCAAGCGCGTCCCGTGCGTTGAGCACGAGATTGAGGACGACCTCCTCCATCTGAGCGCGGTCGACCGTGACGACCGCGCCCTCCTCGGCGGAGACGAGCAGGCGGACGTCGCCGGGCACGAGCCGCCGCAGCATCTGCTCGGTGGAGACGACGATCTCGGCGAGGTCAAGCGGCTCCGGGCGCAGCACCTGGCGGCCGGAGTAGGCGAGCAGCTGGTGCGTCAGCTCGGCGGCGCGGCTCGACGCGTCGAGGATCGAGTCGAGCCACAGGCGCCGCGTCTCGTCGCGCTCGTCCACCCGGAGCAGGCGCGCGTAGCCGCCGACCGCCGTGAGCAGGTTGTTGAAGTCGTGGGCAATCCCGCCGGCGAGGCGGCCGATCGCCTCCACCCGCTTCGCCTCGTCGAGCGCCGCCTGGAGCCGGTGCCACTCGGTCGTGTCCTCCGTCATCGCGATGCCGAAGCTCTTGTCGCTGGAGAGGGTCAGCGTCACCGACGCCCAGCGCTCCTCCCCGCTCCGCGTCAGGTAGCGCTTCTCGAACGTGCACATCGGCAGCTCGCCGCTCATCACGCGGTCGCTGATCTCGAGGTCGGCGCCGCGGTCGTCGGGATGCGTGACGTCGAGGTAGTGCATCTGCGCGAGCTCCTCCGCGCTGTAGCCGAGCATCCGCTGGTAGGCCGGGTTGGTCTCCGTCATCAGCCCTCCCCTGCCCAGCGAGATGCCGACGCCGGCGGACTCGAAGACGAGCCTGAACTTCTCCTCGGAGCGCCGGGCCTCGTCGAGCGCCCGCACGAGCGCCCGGCCGACCTTGAGCAGCCGCCCGGCGAGCGCGCACGCGAAGACGAACGCGACGGAGGAGCCGGCGAGCTCGACGCGGTCGCCCTGGAAGAGCCCGTGGAGGAACCAGAGGACGGGGATCAGGACGAGCGCGACCGCGAGGAGCCGGAGCTCCACCTGCTGCGGAAGCCGGCGCGGGCGGATGCGCATACGAGGATTGTCCGGACTCGCGGCCGCGCGCGCCTTGGGGCCGTCGCGGATCCGGCATCCCCGAAACCGCGTACGCGGAGTCGCCCGTGCGGGCGCGGCCGGACGAAGCGGGAGACGGGACTCGAACCCGCGACACCTGGCTTGGGAAGCCAGTGCTCTACCAGCTGAGCTACTCCCGCGCTGGGCGGGAATGGTATCGCTACGCGATCGTCACCTCGTCGCACAGGTAGACGTCCTGGATCGCGTTCAGGAGCGCGACGCCCTCGGCCAGCGGCCGCTGGAACGCCTTGCGCCCGGAGATCAGCCCGGCGCCGCCGGCGCGCTTGTTGACGACCGCGGTCAGGACCGCCTCGGCGAGGTCGGACTCGCCCGAGCTGGCTCCGCCGGAGTTGATCAGCGGCGCGCGGCCCATGTAGCAGCCGGCAACCTGCAGCCGGGTCAGGTCGATCGGGTTGTCGGACGACAGCTCCGTCGTCACCTTCGGGTGCGTCTTCCCGTGCCCGACGGCCTCGTAGCCGCCGTTCGTCTCCGGCAGCTTCTGCTTGATGATGTCGGCCTCGATCGTGACGCCGAGGTGGTTCGCCTGCGCCGTCAGGTCGGCCGCGGTGTGGTAGTCGACGCCCTCGACCTTGAAGGCGCTGTTCCGGAGGTAGCACCAGAGGACGGTGAACATCCCCAGCTCGTGGGCCCGCGCGAACGCGGCGGCGACCTCGACGATCTGGCGCCGCGACTCCGGCGAGCCGAAATAGATCGTCGCGCCGACGCCGGCCGCGCCGAGGTTCCACGCCTGGTCGACCGAGCCGTACATCGTCTGGTCGTACGTGTTCGGGTAGCTGAGGATCTCGTTGTGGTTGATCTTCACGATGAAGGGGATCCGGTGCGCGTAGCGCCGCGAGCACGACGCGAGCACGCCGAAGGTCGAGGCGACCGCGTTGCAGCCGCCCTCGAGCGCGAGCTCGACGATCTTCTCCGGGTCGAAGTAGTCCGGGTTCGGCGCGAAGCTCGCGCCGGCGGAGTGCTCGATCCCCTGGTCGACCGGCAGGATCGAGACGTAGCCGGTGCCGCCGAGGCGGCCGTGGTCGAAGAGGCTCTGCAGGCTGCGGAGCACCTGGGGCGAGCGGTCGGTCGCGCCGAAGCTGCGCTCGACGAAGTCCGGCCCGGGCAGGTGGAGCCGCGAGCGGTCGATCGTCTCGGACGTGTGGTCGAGGAGCTCGCCGGCGCGGTCGCCGAGCAGCGCGGCGATCCCGTCCAGCGAGGAGGCGGATGCGGTGAGGGTCGTCATGGGTTCCTTCGTCGTCGGGTGCGGACTCGAGCCCGACGGTAGCCGCGGCGGCACCCGGCCGCGTCCGTGTTTTCCGGGAATGGATAATCGGGATCGAACGCAGAGACAGACGGAGGAGTCGCATGGCCAACGAGCTGCACGAGACCGCGAAGGCGCTCGTCGCGGAGGGGAAGGGGATCCTCGCCGCCGACGAGAGCTCCGGGACGATCAAGAAGCGGTTCGACTCGATCGGGATCGAGTCCACCGAGGAGAGCCGCCAGCAGTACCGCAACATGCTCTTCACGACGCCGGGCGTCGAGGAGTTCATCAGCGGCGTCATCCTCTTCGACGAGACGATCCGCCAGCAGGCCGACGACGGGACGCC
>DASZYW010000264.1:0-32560 GCA_035545195.1 Gaiellaceae bacterium | reverse complement strand
TCTTCCTCTCGGGGATCAAGCTCGTGGACGTGCCCGCGGCGACGACCATCATCGAGGTCGGCATCGCGATCGGCGCGGTCGTGTTCAGCGCCTGGTCGGTGCTCGAGGTGCGCAGCCGCCGCGCCGCGCCGCTGGCGGCGCCCGACTAGCTCAAGTTCCCTCGTCCGAGGGATCAAGCAGGGCCAACTGACCCTTGTGTTGAACAGGTTGCCTTGGCATGGTGAGAGGGCGGCACGGGCGTGCGGCGCCGGGGCCGCGCGATCGACAGCGACAGCGGAGGGAGAGTGCATGCGACGGAGGGCGAAGCTCGGCCTGCGCACGTTCGGCGCCATGGCGGCGGTGACCGGGGTGGCGGTCGTCGGGGGGTCCGTGGCACGGGCCGGAAGCACGATCACGGTCTGCGCGAGCGGCTGCAGCCAGACAACGATCCAGGCGGCCGTGGACGCGGCCGGCTCGGGTGACACGATCCAGGTCTCGGCCGGGACGTACGCGGAGGACGTGACCGTCGCCAAGCCGGTGACGCTCGAGGGTGTCCAGGCGGGGCCGACCAAGGTCCGGTCGATCACCATCACGGGCAGCGGCGTGACCGTCGACGGGTTCACATTCACGTCGAGCGGCGTCCAGGTCTCGGTCAGCTCGCCGACAACCCTCTCCGGGCTCGTGATCCGGAACAACGTCTTCAACGGCTACAGCGGCACGGGCCTTACGACCTACGACGCAGGCGACATCCTGGTGAAGGGCAACACCTTCTCGTCCGCGTCCGGGAGCGCCGAGGCGATGCAGATCAGAGCAAGCACCGTGACCGGCGGCTGCTCCGGGTCGCAGGTGCTCGACAACACGTTCTCGTCGGCGACGACCAACGGCTCTGCAGACGTCAACTTCAGCTGCACCGGGAGCAGCTCCTCCGACGTCACCGTCTCGGGCAACACGACGTCCGGAAACAGTGGCGGATCGAGCTTCGCGGCGTTCTCGGGCGTCACGGACGGCATCGAGGTCAGCGACAACAGTGGCACGACCGATGGCTCGTCGATCTTCTTCTGGGGCGCCGTCAGCGGCACGGCGACGATCGAGGGCAACACCCTGACGAGCACCGGCGGGAGCGGCGTCTCGATTCACGGCCACGACCTGAACTCGGACCCCGTGAACACCGGCACCTTCACGATCTCGGACAACGACCTGGCAGGCAGCTCGCACGCCGTCTACGTCCTGAACGGGACAGTCGTCGCACATGGGAACAAGCTCTCCGGGGGACTCGGCAACGACTCGGGGGCGACCGTCGACGCGACCCGCAACTGGTGGGGAGCGCAGGCGGGCCCGGGCACCGTCACCGGCGTGACGACGAGCCCGTGGTGCACGAACAGCACGTGTGGCTTCACCAGCGACAGTGCGGATCTCGGCAGCCTCTCCCTCTCTGCGGGCTCCCTCTCGCCGGCGTTCTCGGCCTCGACCACGTCGTACGCCGCGACCGTCGACAACGCCACGTCCGCTGTCAGCGTCACCGCTGCGGCGGGCCCGGGCGCAACGGTGGTCACGACGGGCGGCTCGAGCCTCGCCGTCGGCGCCAACACCGTGGAGGTGACCGTCACGTCACTCGATGGCGCGCATACCAAGACCTACACGGTCACCGTGACGCGCGTCGCCGCCTCCTCGGGCGGTGGCACGACGACTACAACCGCGACCTCCACCACGACGACGACCCCCACCACCACGACGTCGCAGCCGACTCAGGCCGCGACGGTGGTGAACCAGCCGCAGTCCGCGGAGGCGACGCCCGCGACTGCGGGGACGGTGGCCGTGGTCGTCGCTCCGACGTCGGCGGGCAACGCTGGGCCGGCCGTCCCGGTGAGCGTGGCGCTGAGCTGGAGCCCCGGCGCGTTCACGCAGCCGGTAACCGTCCAGGTCAGCCCGCAGCCGGAGGCAGCGTCCGCCCCGGGGGCGCCCGAGGCGCCCAAGCCCGTCGCGGGTGGGTTCGCGGTCGGCTCGACCGTGGTGCAGGTCCAGGTCACGACCGAGTCGGGCCAGGCCGTGACGCAGTTCGCTGCGCCGCTCGTGCTCCACGTGTCGGCACTCGCGCCGGGCGAGGTCCCCGCCTATAGCCACGACGGCTCGAGCTGGACGACGATTCCGCGGCTCACGTCCGACGAGCTCCCTGCCGGCCAGGCCGACGGCTACTTCGTGAACCCCGACGGCTCGGTGGACATCCTCACGCGGCATGCGACGCTGTTCGGTCTCCTGGTCGACACGCAGGCGCCCTCGCGCCCGACCGTGCACGCGCGGGTGACGGGCACGAAGCTGCGCCTGACCATCCACGCGAAGGACAACGTCCGCGTCGTCTCGTACCAGGTGCGGCTCGACGGCAAGCTCGTGAAGCGGACGACGCACGCCTACGTTGTGCTGCCGGCACATCCCGGCCGCTACCAGGTGGTCGCGGTGGACGCGGCTGGCCACAAGAGCGCCAGGGCCTCCGCGCCCATCCGGGTCATGCAGTCCGGGCGCTCGCTCCACCTCGCGGGCTGAGCCCGCGCATCCATGCGACCGGCGCCCATGCGGCGGCGCCGGTCGCGCCGTCCCGGCCTGACCGTCGCCCGCCAGGGCCGGGCCGAAGGTCCTACCGAATCGGGACCGCTGGACCTATTGCCGGGTGGTTCGCGCGGCCTCACACTGGGATTGGGCCCGATCGCGGCAACGGAGGCCCGCTTTAGTCAACTTGCGGCTACGGAGGGTGTCTCGGCACGTGTTGCTGAGGGAGCAGACTTGCACGGACCGAAGGGCCCCGACGGCGTGGTGACGCGCGTCTGCGTCGCGGACGGAGCGGCCGTGTTCCGTGCCGCCGTCCGTCACGTCCTTCAGCGCGAGGCGGACTTCGAAGTGGTCGAGGCCGACGACCTCGCCGGACTTGGACCTGCTGTCGAGGCAGGCCTCGACATCGTCCTCATCGACCAGCGCCTGCCGCCGCATGGGGCCGAAGCGGCGGTCGCCGCGTGCGCCGGCCGCTGCGCCGAGGTGGTCGTCTGGTCGCTGCGGCCGCAGGCCGCCGAGATCCTCGGCGCGATTCGCGCGGGCGCGACCGGCTACTTGCACAAGGAGATCTCGCCGGAGGGCCTGCTCCGTGCACTGCGCGCGTCGGGGAACGGGGAGAGCCCGCTGTCGCGCGACCTCGCCGCGATGCTCATCGACGGCCTGCATCAGGCGGAGCGCCGAGAGCGCGCGGTTGCGCTCGGGCTGGCGCTCTCGGCGCGCGAGCGCGAGGTGCTCGGTCACATCGCGGCCGGCTATCGCAACAAGCAGATCGCGGCCGCGCTGACGATCAGTGAGTTCACCGTCAAGCGGCACGTCCAGAACATCCTCCACAAGCTCGACCTGCCGTCGCGGAGCGACGCGGCGCGCCTGTACCACGGTCTCGTACCGCAGGACGCCGACCTGGTGGGGGTGCGATGACGACCGCGTTCGTGGACGGCGTCTTCGACGCGCTCGACGAGCGGACCCTGGACATCCTCCACCGGCGGAGCGTGATTCCGGTGGATCGGCGCCGTGGCTGGCTCGTCCGGCGCACGCTCGTGTGCGCCGACATCTTCGGGCTCGTCGTCGCGTACTTCGTGGCCGAGGCGGTGGCGACGTGGCGGCTGGGCTACGACTCGGGCCTCGGGCGGCTCGAGGAGCTCGGTCTGTTCCTCGGATTCCTGCCGCTGTGGGTGCTCGCGGCGCGGCCCTACCGGCTCTACGACCGGGACGAGGAGCGCACCGACCACTCGACGGCCGACGACCTCTCGCGTGTCTTCCACCTCGTCACGGTCTGGACCTTCCTGCTCTACGCCCTCTCGCAGGCGAGTCACTGGATCAACCCGCCGTTCCTGAAGATCTTCGTCTTCTGGGCGATGGCGATCCCGACGGTGACCGTCCTGCGCAGCGCGGCACGCGCGTACTGCCGACGGCAGGTGAGCTATCTCCAGAACACGATCATCGTCGGCGCGGGCGACGTCGGCCAGTCGATCGCGCGCAAGCTGCTCGCCCACCGCGAGTACGGCCTGAACCTGGTCGGCTTCGTCGACGCGAACCCGAGGGAGCGCGCGCCGGGGCTCGGTCACCTGACAGTGCTCGGCGACATCGACGACCTCCCCGAGCTGATCCAGTTGCTCGACATCGAGCGCGTCGTGTTCGCCTTCTCGAGCGATCACATCGCGGACGTGCTGAGCCTGATCCGGCGCCTGAACGAGCTGAACGTACAGGTCGACGTCGTCCCACGGTTCTTCGACGTGCTCAGCCCGGCGATCGACATCCACAACGTCGAGGGCATCCCGGTGCTCGGGCTCCGGCCGGCTCACCTCTCGCGCTCCGACCGGATCGCGAAGCGCACCCTGGACATCGTCGGGGCGCTCGCGGGCCTGCTCATCCTCGCCCCTGTGCTCGCGGCGATTGCCGTGGCCGTGCGGCTCGACTCGCCCGGCCCCATCTTCTTCCGCCAGGTGCGGGTCGGCTCCGGAGGCTGCCTGTTCCGCATCTGGAAGTTCCGGACGATGGCGCCCGACGCCGACTCGCGCAAGCACGAGGTCGAGCACCTGAACAAGCACAACGGCACCGACCCGCGGATGTTCAAGATCGACGACGACCCGCGCGTGACGCGCGTCGGCGGCTGGCTGCGGCGCCACTCCCTGGACGAGCTGCCCCAGCTCTTCAACGTGCTGCGGGGCGAGATGTCGCTCGTCGGGCCGCGGCCCCTCATCCCGGAGGAGCACCGGTGGGTCGACGACTGGGCGACGCGGCGCGTCGAGCTGAAGCCCGGCATCACCGGCCTGTGGCAGGTGCTCGGCCGCGACGCGATCGAGTTCGGAGACATGGTGAAGCTCGACTACCGCTATCTCACGTCCTGGTCGGTCGCGCAGGACGTCCGGCTGATGCTCCGCACGCTTCCGTACGTCTTCGGCCGTCGCGCGGCCTAGCGTCGCGACGTCTTGAGAATCCGTGCGGGCGTGCCACAATGAAGTCCAGGGTTCAGGCAGGATGGCGAGCGCTCCGGGGGGCGGTCCCGACGCGGCATCCGGCCAACCCCGGCTGACTGTACGCCCAGACCAGCAGCGGATCGACAGGAGATCGGTGGAGAGCGGATTCGAACGAGGGCCGGTGACGCTAGCGGGCTACCTGCGCGTCCTCCGGCGTCGGAAGTGGATCGTGCTCGTCGCGCTGGTCCTCGCGCCGTGCGCCGCCTATTTCGTTGCCTCGCGAGAAGCCGTCCGGTATCAGGCGACGGCCGAGGTGCTGCTCGGAGGACAGTCCGTCACGACCACCGGCGGCTCCAGCCAGGTCAGCTTCGGGCCGACCTCGTCGCAGCTCACGGTCACGATGGCGCGCCTGCCCGCCGTCGCGAAGATGGCGGCGAACCGTCTCGGCGCCGACTCCCAGGTCACGCCGACCGCGATCCTGGGGCAGACAGCCGTGGGCGTCTCCCCTGACGGGACGCTGCTCTGGGTCTCGGCCACCACCGGGGACGCCCTTGACGCTCAGCGGATCGCGAACGCCTACGCCCATGCGTTCATCGCGTACCAGGCGGCGAACCAGAACGCGAGCGTCGCAGCGGCGCGCCGGAGTCTCGAACGGCGCCTGACGAAGACGCCGTCCGGCGCGGTGCACGACTCGATCTCGAACGCACTCGAGTCGCTCGACGTGGCCCAGGCGCTTCGCGTGGGCGGATCGCGGGTCTTCCAGGCCGCCGGCCCCGGCGGCGAGCTGCCGTCGCACATCAGACGGAACACCGCGATCGGGGGCGCGATCGGTCTCGTGATCGGCCTGGCGCTCGCGTTCCTGTTCGAGGCGCTCGACACGCGGATCCGTACGTCGGACGCGGTCGAGGAGCAGCTCGGGCTGCCGCTGCTGGCGAGCCTTCCTGCGCACCACCGCGGCCTGATCCGCAAGAGCAAGCTCGCGATGCTCGACCGTCCGAACGGTCCGCAGGCGGAGGCGTTGCGCGTGCTCAGGACGAACCTCGAGTTCGCCATGCTGAGCCACGACGTCCAGACCGTGATGGTGACGAGCGCGCTGGAGGAGGAGGGGAAGTCCACGACCGTCGCCAACCTCGCGCTCGCCTTCGCGCGGGCGGGCCGGCCGGTCGTCCTCATCGATCTCGATCTGCGAAAGCCCCACGTGCACAAGTTCTTCGACCTCGGCGACAGGCCCGGCCTGACGGAGGTCGCGCTCGGCTGGTCGACGCTCGACGAGGCGCTCGCTCCCGTGCACGTCGGCGTCGACTCGCTCCGGCTGCGCCCAACGAACAACGGCGAGAACGGGTACATCGAGTGGGACGCTGATGCGGGACGGCCGCCGCTCCACGTCATGAAGCTCGGTCCCGCGCCCCCGGACCCGGGGGAGTTCATCGGCTCCCGGCCGCTGCACGAGATCCTCGAGGCGCTCCGGCAGCGCGCGAGCCTGATCCTGATCGACGCACCGCCGCTGCTCGGCATCGGCGACGGCCTCGCGCTGGGCGGCAAGGTCGACGCGACGATCGTCGTCGTCCGCATGGGCCAAGCCCGGCGCGGCGTGCTCGCAAGGCTCTCCCGGCTGCTCGCCTCGATGCCGGCGCACAAGCTCGGTCTCGTGATCACGGACGCGGGCGCCGACGAGACGTATGGCACCGGCGAGTACGCCTATCGCCACTACGAGCGCGATCCGGACATTCCCGTCTACCGGTAGACGGCGACCCGAGCGTCCCGGATGATGGTGCTCGCCTCGAGTCGCCGGCCGTGGCCCCGGCTCGCGCGGGCCTCGCGCTTCACCACGGAGGTCCTGATCGCGGCCGCGACGGCGCTGGTCGTCGGCGGGGCGGCCGGCAGCCATCGCGTCTTCGCGATCGGCGCAACGGGCGCGCTGGCGTCGCTGTGGCTGCTGGTGCGTCCGCACGCGACCGCGGTCGCGCTCGGCCTCTCGATTCCGGCCCTCGAGAACCTCGCCGGGGGCCACCTTGGCGTGAACCTGACGGTGACCGACTTCCTGCTCCTGCTCGCGACGGCGGCCGCGTTCGGCTCTGCGATCGTCGGGGCCGACGGCGCGATCTTCCGGGCGCTGCGGCCGGTGGCGTTCCCGCTGCTCCAGTACTGCGCCTTCCTACTGGTCCTGCTGACGGCCCATCTCGGTCGGGCGGGCGCCGTCCAGACCGTCCAGCGCCTCGAGTTGGTCGTCCTCCCCGTGCTCGCAGGCTGCTACCTCGCGATGCGCAGGGCGGATCTCCACGTGCTCAAGGCGTACGTGGTGGCCACGACTGCGGTGGCGGCGATCTGGCACGTCGACCACCTCTCCCTGCAGAAGAACCCCGCCGGGCAGCTCATGGCGAACGCGATCGTGGTGCTCGTCGGCTTCCCGCGCCTCGGCCGTCTCCGGCTTCTCCTGCCCGTGCTCGTGTACGGCCTGTTCACCACCGAGAGCCGGGGCGCGATCGTCGCCTGCGCGATCGGCCTGGCCGTGGTGTTCCTCGTGCGCGGGTTGTACTCCCCGAAGCAGGTGCTGGCCCAGCTGGCCGCTCTGGCAGCGGTCGTCGTGGTCGCCTTCCAGGTCATGCCGGCCGGCGTCCAGACGCGGATCACGAGCTTCAGCGCGCAGGGCGGCAGCGCAGCTGCGTTCACCATCCGCGTGCGGACCGACTACCGGCACGACGCGATCCGGATCGCCGACGCCCATCCGTGGTTCGGGGTCGGCGTCGGCTCCTACCTCGACGGCGTGCGCGAGCTCCACCTGACCGAGGCGACCGACCCGCACAACGTCGTCCTGCTCCAGGCGGCGGAAGGCGGCTGGCCCTTCGCGGCCAGCTTCGTCGTCCTGGTGCTCGGCGCCGTTCTCGGGCTCGTCCGCCTGTGGCGCAGCGGGCTGGGCGCCGTCGCTTTCGGTCTCATGGTGAGCACCGTCGCGCACGGCATGGTGGACGTCTACTGGGTGCGGGGCACCCCCGTCCTGAGCTGGCTGGTCGTCGGGATGGTGTGCGGCGCAGCATGGCGGGAGCGGACCTGACGCGGCCGCGTCCGGTGAACGTGGCGATCGTCGCCTACCACGCCGCCGATCGGCTCGACCGGACGCTGGCGGCCCTCGGCACGTCGGCGAGCGTCACCGTCGTCGACAACTCCCAGTCCGACGACGTCCGGACGGTGGCCGAGCGCCACGGTGCGGCGTATGTCCGCAGGCCCGGCAACGACGGGTTCGCCGCCGGGGTCAACGAGGCGTTGCGGCGATTCCTCGACGGGCCTCCGACGGATGTCCTGCTGCTCAATCCCGATGCGCGCCTGGGAGGCGGCGACATCGACGTGCTCGCCGCCGCGCTCGCTCGCGACGACCGTCTGGCGGCGGTCTCGCCGCGGCTCGTCGACGGGCGCGGGGACCCGCAGCGCGTCCTGTGGCCCTTCCCGTCGCCGCAGCACGCGTGGCTCGAAGCCGTCGGGCTCGCCCGGTGGCAGACCGGGCCCCGCTACGCCGTCGGCGCCGCGCTGCTCCTGCGCTGGGAGGCTCTTCGCGAGGTGGGTCTGTTCGACGAGCGGTTCTTCCTGTACGCCGAGGAGGCGGACTGGCAACGCCGTGCCACGCAGCACGGGTGGCGCAGCGCGGTCGTGGAGCAGGTGACGGCTACGCACGACGGCGCCGCGACCAGCTCCGATCCGCACCGGCGGGAGCTGATCTTCCACACCGCCCACGAGCTCTACATCCGGAAGTGGTTCGGGTCGAGCGGCTGGCAGCTCTACCGGGCCGCCGTCGTGCTGGGTGCGGTCGCCCGAGCCGGGGTTCTGCGCGGCGGCCGGCGTCGCTCGGCGGCGGGGCGCGCCCTCGTCTACCTGCGCGGACCGGCGCGCGCGCTCGAGCGGTACGCGTCGTGACCGCCGCCGGCTCGGTCGTCCACGTCGTCGTGACGCCGAACTTCGCGGGCGTGGAGCGTCACGTCTGCGACCTCGCGGTCGATCTCGCCGGCCGGAGCTGGGACGTCGCCGTGGTCGGCGGTGACCCGGCGAGGATGCGGGCCGAGCTCGGTCAGGGCGTCTCCTGGCTCCCCGGTGCGAGCGCCGTGCAGGCCGCCGCGTCGCTGCGCAGGCTGGGGTCGAGAGACGTGTGCCACGTCCACATGACGATCGCGGAGGCGGTCGGGGTGGCGACGAGGCGGCTGCACCACGCGCCGGTTGTTGCGACGCGGCACTTCGCCGCGGCGCGCGGGAGCAGCGGCGCCGGGCGGCTCGCCGCCCCCGCCATCGCGCGCCGGCTTACGGCGGAGATCGCGGTCAGCGACTTCGTCGCCGCGCGGCTCGAGCGTCCGCCGGCCGCGGTGATCCGCCACGGCGTTCGCGAACGGCCGCCGTCCTGGCGCTCGGAGTCGCGAGTCGTCCTGCTCCTCCAGCGGCTCGAGGCCGAGAAGGACACGCTCACGGCCCTGCGTGCCTGGGCTACCTCGCATCTCGTCGAGGACGGCTGGCGGCTCCGCGTCGTCGGCGAGGGCGCCGAGCGTCACGCGCTGGAGCGCTGGGTGCGCGAGCGCGGCGTGCCCGGCGTGACGTTCGCCGGCTGGTCGGACGATGCGGACGGCGAACTGGCCGCGGCCGGCCTGCTGCTCACCTCCGCGCCGGCCGACTCGTTCGGTCTCGCGGTGGCCGAGGCGATGATGGCCGGCGTCCCCGTCGTGGCCGCCGCCGGGGGCGGGCACCTCGAGACGATCGGGCTCGTGCCCGGTGCGACCCTCTTTCCCGTGGGAGACGCGGACGCCGCCGCCGCGGCGCTCCGGTCGCTCGCCCTCGACGAGGCTCAGCGGGCGGCGCTCTCCCGGGCGGGACGCGACGT
This sequence comes from Gaiellaceae bacterium, assembly GCA_035545195.1. Classification (GTDB taxonomy): domain Bacteria; phylum Actinomycetota; class Thermoleophilia; order Gaiellales; family Gaiellaceae; genus Palsa-739. The sequence continues at coordinate 22,768 of DASZYW010000264.1, read as the reverse complement.
GGCACTGACGCGGCTCGGCCTCGCTCGCTGCGTCGACGAGCACGTGGCGCTCTATCGGGGCCTCGGATCGTGACCGGGCTGCGGGAGCTCGTCGTCTGCTCGCTCGAGCCCTGGGACGACGTCTGGCGCCGGAACCAGTTCTTCGTCGACGCGCTGCTCTCCGGCAACGGCGCGCTGCGCGTCCTCTTCCTCGAGCCGCCGGCGGATCCGCTCCACGACCTCCTGTCACGCCGCCAGCCCGCCTTGCCCCGCCTGCGCAGGCTCCGGCCGGACCGCCGTCTACTCGCCTTCCGGCCGCTCAAGCCCCTGCCGAGGCGGCTCGGAGGAGGCAGCGACCGGTTCATCCTCCGGCAGGCGACCTGGGCCGTACGCGCGGTCGGCTTCGCCCGGCCGACGCTCTGGGTCAACGACCTCACCTACGCGCCGTTGCTCGCGTCGACCGGCTGGCCCTCGGTGTACGACGTGACCGACGACTGGCTGCTGGCGCCGCTCCCCGCACGTGAGATCGCCCGGCTGACCGGCCTCGAGCGGATCGCCTTGGCCCACGCCGACGAGGTGGTGGTCTGCTCCCCGGCGCTCGCCGCGAGCCGCGGCTCGACGCGCACCGTCACGCTCGTGCCGAACGGGGTCGACGCCGACCATTTCCGCCGGCCGAGGCAGCGACCGGCCGACCTGCCCGCGGGCGAGACGGCCGTCTACGTCGGCACCCTCCACGAATCGCGCCTGGACGTCGATCTCGTCGAGACGCTCGCGCGGGCTCTCCCGTCGGTGTCGGTTGTCCTCGTGGGGCCGGACAGCCTCGAGCCCGACTCGCGGAGACGCCTCGACGCGCACGAGAATGTCAGGCTGCTGGGCGCGCGGCCGTACGAGGACGTGCCGGCCTACCTGCAGCACGCGGACGTCGTCGTCGTCCCCCACCGGGTGACGCCGTTCACCGAGAGCCTCGACCCGATCAAGGCGTACGAGTGCGCCGTGGTCGACACCCCGACCGTGGCGACGCCCGTGGCCGGGTTCCGCGAGCATCTAGGGGCGGTGACCGTGGCGTCCGCCGAAGGGTTCGCCGACGCCGTCCGTGCAGCCTTGTCCCGGCCGCCGACGCCCGCCGCCGTGACCGTCCCGACGTGGGACGAACGCGCCGCCGAGTTCGCCGCGATCCTGGCCCGCGCGGACGGGCGCACCGTCGGAACCGCGCCGACCGCGGTCTAAACTCGCCTGCGAGCGACGTGGCGCGGCCTCTCATCTCGATCGTGGTGCCCGCCTACAACGCTGGGCGCTTCCTCGGCGCGACCCTCGAGAGTGCGCTCGCCCAGACCGAGAGCCGGTGGGAGTGCGTCGTCGTCGACGACGGCTCGACCGACGACACCTTCGACGTCGCCTCCCGGCTCGCGCGTGGCGATGCGCGCATCCGCGTCCTCCGCGTCGAGAACGGCGGCAGCTCGTCCGCTCGCAACCGGGGGTTCAGGGCGAGCCACCCCGAGGCGCCGTACGTGACCTTCATGGACAGCGACGACGTCTGGCTGCCGCACGCGCTCGAGACGCTCGTCGAACGGATCGAGAGCCGGCCCGAGGCGATCGGCAGTCACGGGCTGGGGGAGTTCATCGACGCGGACGGGCGTCCGCTCGATCCCGGTGTCTACGCGGAGATGGGGCGGCACCGTCTCGGGCTCGAGGGCCGGCGCCTCGTCCGGTGGCCGCTCGACCGGCCCACGTCGTTCGACGTTCTCGTCAACGGGAATGTCCTCTTCCCACCCGGGCTCGTCCTCGCGCGCCGCCGGGCCTACGAGCTTGCGGGCCCGTTCGACGAGTCGCTCGCCGGTCCGGAGGACTGGGACATGCTCATCCGCCTGAGCCGCCTCGGCGACCTCGAGTTCGTTGACCGCGTCATCCTCCACTACCGTCGGCACGATGCGAACCAGGGCGCGCGACCGACGACGCCGAGACAGGCCTGGCTCGTCAGGTGCAAGGCGTTCCACTCGCCCGAGAACTCGCCGCGGCAGCAGCAGGTCGCGCGCCGCGGCTGGCGCGCCTACCAGGTCGCCATGGCCGCCGAGCGGCTGCAGCTCGCAGGGCGGGCGCTCGCCTCGCGCAAGCCCGGGACGGCACTCGCCCACGCGGCTCGCCTGCCGGTGTACGCCTGGCGGTACGCCCGCGGCTATCCGCTGCCCCGGGTGCGGCAGGAGCCGCTCACGTGGTGACGGATCGTCGGAGGGGTCGCGGGTGAACGTGCTGGTCGCGACGGCCGGGGACCATTCCTGGAGCCGCGCGCTACGTGCGGAGGTGGAGGCGGTCGCCCGGCTGGACCGAATCGGGGAGCACACGCTCGTCGCCGATCCGGGCGAGGCCGAGGTCATCCTGTTCGTCGATCCCCACCAGCATCCGTCCGACTGGCGGCAGCGGGCGCTCCGGCGCCATCCGCTCGTGCAGGAGTTCCCCGAGAAGGTCTTCGTCTACGACGAGCGCGATCTTCCCCGCGACTCCCTGCCCGGCGTCTACGTCTCCATGCCGCGCGGCTCGTTCGATCCCCACCGGCACCGGGCCTTCGCGTACTACCGGCTCGCGAACGACGTCGGCGGCGTTCCGGAGGATCCACCGGACTTGCTCTTCTCGTTCCAGGGGCGGCGGGTCGGCCCGGTCAGGCCGGCCGTGCTTGCGCTGTCGCACCCGCGCGCGGTGGTCGAGGACACCTCCCGCTACGACTTCTTCGGCCCGCAGTCGCCGCTTCTCGACGATGCGAGGCGCCGCTACCGGGAGGTGATGGGACGATCGAAGTTCGTGCTGTGCCCGCGCGGATCCGGGACCGGGTCGTTCCGCCTCTTCGAGGCGCTGGCGTGCGGACGGGTGCCCGTCGTGGTGAGCGACGACTGGGTGGCGCCGGAGGGGATCGCATGGGAGACGTGCTCGCTGCGCGTCCCCGAGCGGGACGTACGGACGATCCCGGGCCGCCTCGAGGCGCTGGAGCCGCAGTGGCCGGAGCTGAGCACTGCGGCCGCTTCCGTGTACCGGGAGTGGTTCGCCGGCGACGTCTGGTTCCACCGTGCCGTCGAGCACTGCCGGGAGCTGCGGGAGCGCGGCGCGCTCGGCCTGCGCCGCCAGTGGCTCGACCGGCAGATGTGGCGTGCCGGGGCGCGGCACTGGAAGCACACGCTCGCAACCCGGCGGAGGAGCGGATGAGCTCGACCGAGCGGTCCGTCGTGCTCGGCGCCTACAGCAACCTGCCGGCGCGGCACCTCGAGCCGTTCGCCCGCTCCCTGCGGGCGACGGGCTTCCGGGGCTCGCTGGCCGTTGTGGCGGGCCGGCTCGCGCCCGAGGAGCGGACGGCGCTCGACGCGCTCGCAGACGACGTCGTCGACGTCGATTCCGAGTACGCGCGGGACCTGGCGCTCGCGAGAGGACTGCTCGCGCGCATGCGGCCGAGGCGGGTCGTCCGGCGGGCGTATGCGCCGCTCTTCGCGGCGGCCGCCCGCGGACTGACCGGACGTGCGGCGCCGGCCCGCTGGGGCCGCCTCGAGTACCACCTCGAAGGTCTGCAGGCGCTGCGCTACGGGCACTACCTGAGGTACCTCCGCGAGCGCGCTCCGGTGGCGGATCTCGTCATGATCTCCGACCTTCGCGACGTGGTCTTCCAGCGTGACCCGTTCGCCGATCCCGTGGACGGGCTCGAGCTCTATCTCGAGGACGGCTCGGTCCGCATCGGGCATGACTTCTTCAACACGCGCTGGATCGCCAACCTCTACGGCTCCGATGAGGTCGAGGCGCTCCGTGACAGGCCCGTCTCCTGCTCGGGCACGGTTGTCGGCACGCGCGACGCGATGCTCGCGTACCTCGAGGCGATGACCAGCGAGATCGCCCGCCACGCCGGGTTGCCGCTCGGCTGCCACGACCAGGCGATCCACAACGTGCTCTTCCACCGTGGGCGGCTGCCCGAGCCCCGGGCGGTGGCGAACGCGACCGGCCGCATCCTGACGATGGGGATGATGAGCGGATATCGCACCGGGGCCGACGGCTCGGTCCTGAACGACGACGGAAGCGTGCCGGCGGTGCTGCACCAGTGGGACCGCCACGGCGCCCTCGCGCGGCGGTTCACGGTGCGGCGTCCTCGATCCGAGCTCTGAGCCTCGCTCCCGCAGAGAATCGGCGCGGTGCTGGTCGCCGCCTCGGACCAGTCGACCCCAGGTCTGCCGGGGCGGGGCTCGGATGGCAGTCGTGGGGCGTTCCTGCGGCCGCTAGGCTCCGCGGAATGCGTCCAGCTGCGCTCGCGTGATCGAGAGGACGCCGATCCAGGCGCGGCCCCGCCGGCTCCGGTGCCTGCTCGTCTCCCCGGTGGCGCCCCCGGAGCTGCGCAACGGCGACTCCCAGTACACGGAGGACCTACTGCGCGATCCGCCCGAGGGTGTCGAGTACGTGACGCACGAGGAAGCGGCGGCGAACGGAGAGATCGAGTGGGGGCCATCGGTTCGCGATGGCGCGACATGGCGGAGGCCGCGCGATCTTCCTGCCGCCCTCGCGCGTGGCGGTCTCGGGGCGGCCCGCCGTCTCGGCCTCCTCTTGTCCGATCCGGTCAGCTGGATCCGGGTCCTCGCGCCGTTCGACGTCGTGCACGTCCACTGCACCCCGGTGCGTTTCCTCGGCCCGCGTCCGCCCGTCCTGCTCAGCGACAGTGCCGGCACGTTCTGGTACTGGACAGCCGGCCTCGGGATGGACGAGGGGCGCGTCCTGCGCCTCCTCCGACGGGAACGGGCCCTGGCGCGGCGGATCGGCTACCTCCACCCGACCGTCCATCCGGCCGCCGAGCGCGTCGTGTACTTCGTCGAGTCGGGTATCGAACTGGCCGCGCGCATCGGCATCGACGTCTCCGGCGCGACCATCTGCGCTCCGGGGGTGCCGAGCGCCCGGGTCGACTCGCGGAGCGACGGCCGGACGCTGCTCTTCGTCGCCCGGTCGTTCGAGGTCAAGGGCGGGCCGGACGCGCTGCGCGTGCTCGCGCGGGTCCGCGAGTCGCTGCCGGACGCCCGCCTGATCGTCGCCGGCTCGGACCCGCCGGCGAGCGTTCCCGAGGGCGTCGAGTGGCTGGGGCCGCTCTCGCGTGAGCAGCTGTACGAGGAGGCCTATCCGCGGGCGGACGTCTTCGTGTACCCGACGCGCTTCGACACGACGGGGTTCGTCGTCGAGGAGGCGCTGGCCCACGGACTGCCGGTCGTGGCGCCCCGGGCGCTGTGCCTGCCCGACGTCGTTCGGCACGGCGAGACCGGGTACCTCCAGGATCCGTGGGACGTCGACGAGGCCGCGGCGACGATCGTCGAGCTGCTCGAGGACCGGGACCGCCACGCGCGGCTGCGCGCGGCTGCGCGCGCCGACTTCGAGCGGAGGATGTCGCCCGGCGCCCGGAACGAGGTGCTGGGCGGCCTCTACCGCTCGCTCGCCCCATGAGGACGGTGTGCTGGGCCCGGCTCGGCTCGAGTGCGCCGATGGGCCAGCAGATCCACGAGGCCGAGCTGTCGCGGGCGCTGGCGGGCTACGCCGGGGGACGCTGGGCCGTGCGCGAGCGCTCGCTCGTCTCGCTGCGGTCCGGGGTGGGCGGCCGGAGGGTGCCGCTGCGGCTCGTCTGGGCGGCTCCGTTCCCGCTCGCGGCAGCCGCCGGCTCCCTCCTCTACGGTCGCGCCGACCTCGTGCACCGGCTCGATCTCCGCTGTCCACCTTCCATCACCCGGGAGGTCGTGACCGTGCACGATCTGCCCCCGCTCCGCTTCGACGACGAGGGCTCCCTGCCGTCGTGGGGGGCGCGCAGCGCGCGTGCGGCCGCGCTCGTGATCTGCCCCTCGGAGTTCGCCGCCGCCGAGGCGCGCGCGCTGCTCGGCGTGACCCGGACCCGCGTCGTGCCGAACGGCGTCGACCTCACCCGGGCCGAGGCGGCGCCGTTCTCGGACGCGGAGCTCGACAGCCTGGGCATCGCCTTGCCCTTCGTCCTGCACGCGGGAGGAGCGACGAAGCGCAAGAACCTCGCCGCGCTCGCCGCAGCCTGGCCGGCCGTGCTCGCCGAGCACCCGGACGCCCGCCTTGTCCTGTGCGGGCCGCCTCATCCGCGCCGGGACGAGCTGTTCGCCACGGTCGCGAACGCGCGCTACCTCGGTCACCGCGACTCCACGTTCGTGGCCCGCCTCATGCGGACGGCGGCGGCGGTGGTCGTCCCGTCGACATACGAAGGGTTCGGCCTGCCGGCCCTCGAGGCGATGGCGGCCGGAACGCCGGTCGTCGCTGCAGCGCGCGGAGCCCTGCCCGAGGTCTGCGGCGACGGCGCCGCTCTGCTCGTCGAGCCCACTCCGGCGGAACTCGCCCGCGGCATCGGCGAGACCCTCGCCGGCGGGGATCCGGTCGATGCGCGTGTTGCGGCCGGGCTGCGGCGCGCGCGCGAGTTCACCTGGGAGCACGCGGCGCGTGCGACGGCGTCGGTCTACGATGAGGCGATCGGAGAGCGCGTCTGATGCGGGTCGTGCTCGTCATGTACCCCGGGATCTCAGAGCTGGTCGGCGGGCACGTAACGCAGCACCTCGAGACGGCTCTAGCGCTGGGTCGGCGGGGCGTTGACGCCGTGGTTGCCGCGCCCGAGGAGGCGATCGCAGACCAGGAGGCGGACATCGTGCACGCCTTCGGCGGGATCCGGCACCTGCTCGCCCTCGGGCGGCCGCGCGGCCGCCTCGTGGCGACTCCCATCTACTTCCCGCGCAGCGTGCTCTATGGCCCTGTCTGGCTCCGCGGCGGCACACGTCACGTCCTGGAGGCGCGTCTGCGGCACGCCCTGCGGGCCGTGCGCCACGCAGGGGAGCGCCGGCGGCGGCTCGCAGGTCACCGCGCCGAGCACGCGGCGTGGAGGCAGGCCGACCTGGTCGTCGTGAACAGCCGGGCGGAGGGCGCCTTGCTGGAGCGCGACGCCGGCCGGTTCGAGAACCTGCGCGTGGCCTACAGCGGCGTCTCCGGCGACGCGTTCGACGGCGATCCCGACGAGGGGCGCCGGCTGCTCGGCGTCGGCGACGAGCCGTTCGTCCTTTCGGTCGCTCGGGTGGAACCGCGGAAGAATCATCTTTCGCTCGCGCTCGCCCTGCGCGGGCTGCCGGTGCGCCTCGTCATCCTCGGAGCCGTCCTGCCGGGGAACGAGCAGTGCCTCGCCGCCGTCCGGCGCGTGCTTCCCGACGTGATCCACGTCCCGTACCTCGACCACGCGCTCGTGCGCCACGCCCACGCCGCCGCCGCGCTGCACGCCCTGCCGTCGTGGTACGAGACGACGGGGCTGTCGACGCTGGAGGCGCTCGCTGCGGGCCGGCCGGTCGTCGTGGCGGGCGGGCCGTGCGTGCGTGAGTACTTCGACGGGTGCGCGAGCTTCTGCCGGCCCGGGAGCATCCGCAGCATCCGCCGCGCCGTCGAGCGGGCGCTCGAGGGGCCGCGGGGCTGCGAGCGGGATCGGGCCCGCACGTTCAGCTGGGACCGCACCGCAGCGGAGCTGCTCGACGCCTACGCTTCGGTCGCCGATGCCGTATAGCTCGCATCTCGGGCTGTCGCTCGCCCTTGAGCAGGCGATTCGCCTGCGCCCGCGGCGGGTGCTGGACGTGGGCGTCGGGTTCGGGAAGTGGGGCTATCTGCTCCGGGAAGCCCTCGACTTCATCGACGGCCGCGTCGAGCGCGAAGAGTGGCAGGTGCGGATCGACGGGATCGACGCGCGGTCCTACGAGGCGCCACTCGCGGCGTGGGTCTACGACGACGTGCGGATCGCCGACGTGCTCGAGGCCGCCGGCGAGATCGAGGGCTACGACCTCGTGGTGATGGGCGATGTGATCGAGCACTTCGAGAAGGCCGACGGCCTCGCGCTCCTGCGCACGCTGCTCGCCCGGAACCGGAACGTCCTGATCGTGACGCCGTTCTTCTACTTCGGCCAGGAGGTCGAGGGGAACCCGTACCAGAGGCATCGCAGCCACTGGACGATCGACGACTTCCGGCCCTGGGTCTTCGACTACGACGTCGCGGGCGGGGCGGCCGTCGTCGTCCTGCTCGCCGGTCGCGACGCAGCGGAGCCGCGGCGGGCTGACGCGCGTGCCAGCCGCGTCGCGTACGGGCTTCCGTTCCTCCGCAGGCGTGGCGCAGCGGCGCGGGTCGTGAAGTCGCTCGTCCGCCGGCTCGCGTGATCCTCGACCGGACGCCCTGAGCTCGCCGTGGCGAGACGATCTCGCGCTTCGCCCCTGCGAGCGCGCCAGAGCCGTGCACCTGTCACCGAGGCCGTGCGCGGGAAAGGACGTCCCGGTAGATCGCCTCATAGCGCGCGATGAGCGCGGAGGGTCTCAGCTCGCGCTCCCACCGCTCCCGCGCTGCGAGCCCGAGCCGGCGCGCGAGCCCGGGCTCGTCGACGAGACGGTTCAGGCTCGCGGCGAGGCTCGCCGGCGACCCGTCGAACGAGAGCCCTTCGACACCGTCGCGAACAAGCGCCTGCACACCCTCGGTGGGGTACGCGACTACCGGGCGCGCGCGGCTCATCGCCTCGATCACCCCCATCGGCGTGCCCTCGTCGGGCGGTAGCGAGCACAGGACGAGGCCGTCGGCTGCGTCCAGCGCGGCCTGGATCTCGCTGCGCGTCGCCAATCCGTGCAGCCGGACGCGCCCGCTCAAGCCGAGCTTCTCCACGAGGTCGAGCAGCCGCTGCTCCTCGGGCCCCGAGCCGAGCATGTCCAGCTCGAACCGGCCGAGCGCGGCCGCCTCGACGGCCGTCTCCGTGCGCTTGCTCGCGACCAGCCGGTTCGTGAGTGCGAACCGCTCGGCGTGGTCGCCGACGGCGGTCGGCTCGGAGTCGAATCCCGCGATGCACGGAATGAACGAGACGCGCTGCGACTCGAGCTGCTCGAGGTCGCGGGCGCCCTCGGGGCTGTCGGCAGTGCAGGCGTCGACCATCAGCCGATCCGCGCGTTCGAGATCGAGGCCGTAGAGCGCGAGCTGGCCGAACTCGCTGAAGACGACCGGCGCGCCAATCGTCTTCAGCCGGTCGAGGTACTGGGCCGAGCCTCGCGCGACGACGTGGACGACGAGCGGCAGGTCCCCCGTCCGCGTCTTCCGCCAGCGCTCGAGAAGCCCGGTCGCGATGCGGGCGAAGTCCGAGGCCGCTTCGTCCGGGACGCCGGCGGAGGTCATCAGCGCGCGAGACGGCAGCGTCCGCTGCCTCCAGCTTGCACGGAGCAGCCGCCGGAGCCGCGCCCGGTTGTCCGGGGTCGGGAGGAGGCCGAGTCCGAGCGTCCGGCCTCCGAGCCAGCGCGGCGTGAGCACCTCGACCCCGGCGCGGCGGAGCGTCGCGAGCCGTTCGCCTTGCCGGACGAGCGGCCAGCGCGAGACGTAGCACACCTCGTGTCCGAGCCCGCTCATGCCCGCCGCGATCGCCGCCGCCTGGCCGTGCTGGCCGCCGTAGTCCTCGAGCCCGTCCATCACGACGGCCACGGCTAGGCGCCCGTCGCCGGCCGGGACGTTGCGGATTGTGCCCGTGCCGTGTGCGGCATCGCGCATTCGCGCTTTCTAGCGGATCCCAGGGCTCGGGAGGCGTGTTTCGGCGGCACCCGCCAGCCCGTGCAAGATCCCCCGTCGGAGCAAGAGAAAAGGCCGGACTCCCGGCTACGCTTGCCGCGATGTCTCACGACGCCGCGCCTTCGATTCTGGACCCGCAGGCCGGAGGCCTGGCGCCCGCACGCAGCTCGTCGTCGCTGGAGTCGTTCGACCGCGTGCTCGAGCCGAAGCGCCAGCTGCGCGGCAGCTTCCCGCTACGCGAGCTGTGGGCCTACCGGGAGCTGCTGGGCTTCCTCACGTGGCGGGACGTGAAAGTCCGCTACCGGCAGACGGTGATCGGCGCGCTCTGGGCCCTGATCCAGCCGTTCATGCTCATGGTCGTCTTCACCCTGGTCATGGGCCATCTCGCCCATGTTCCGTCGGACGGACTGCCGTACCCGATCTTCGCCTACGCGGCTCTCGTGCCGTGGACCCTCTTCGCGTCGGCGCTCGGGGGGATCTCGGGCAGCGTCGTCTCGAACAGTGGGCTGATCTCGAAGGTCTACTTCCCGCGGCTCGTGATCCCGATGGCCGTGCTCGGGTCGTTCCTGTTCGACTTCCTCATTGCGCTCGTTCTGCTGATCGGGATGATGGTCTACTACGGCGTCTACCCCGGGCTAGGACTCCTCGCCCTCCCCGGGCTCGTCGTTCTCGCGCTGATCACAGCCCTGTCGGTCGGCATCTGGCTGACTGCGCTCAACGTCCGCTACCGCGACATCAGGTACACGGTGCCGTTCCTGCTCCAGCTGTGGCTGTTCGCGTCGCCGATCACCTACGCGGCCTCGCTCGTCCCGTCGCGCTGGCGGCTCCTCTACGGTCTCAACCCCATGACCACGGTGATCGATGGCTTCCGCTGGGCGCTGCTCGGCGTGACGTGGTCGCCCGGCTGGTCGGCCGTCGTCTCGTTCGCGGTGGTCGTCGTCCTGCTCGCGTCCGGTCTCGTGTACTTCCGTCGGATGGAAACCACCTTCGCGGACCTCGTGTGACGAGCGCGCCCGCCCTCAGGGTCGAGCGGCTCGGGAAGCGCTACCGGACGGGGCTGCGCGCCTCCTACGGACGGCTGAGCGAGACGCTGTACCAGCTCCCGCGCTCCGTGCTCCGGCGCAGCTCGAACGGAGGCACGCCTGCGAACGTCGTCTGGGCGCTGCGCGACGTCTCCTTCGAGGTCGAGCAGGGGGAAGCCGTGGGCATTGTCGGCCGCAATGGCGCGGGCAAGACGACTCTCCTCAAGGTTCTATCGCAGATCACCGAGCCGACCGAGGGACGGGTCGGCCTCAACGGCCGCGTCGGCTCGCTCCTCGAGGTCGGGACCGGCTTCCACCCGGAGCTGACCGGACGCGAGAACATCATGTTGAACGGCGCGATCCTCGGCATGCGGCGGCGCGAGATCCTGCGCAAGTTCGACGACATCGTCGAGTTCGCGGAGACGGGCGCCTTCCTCGACACGCCGGTGAAGCGCTACTCGAGCGGGATGTACGTCCGGCTTGCCTTTGCGGTCGCCGCGCACCTCGAGCCCGACATCCTCATCGTCGATGAGGTGCTCGCCGTCGGCGACGCCGCCTTCCAGCAGAAATGCCTGGGGAAGATGGGCGAGGTCACGCGGGAGGGCTTGACCGTGCTCTTCGTCAGCCACAACGTCGCGCTCGTGTCGTCGCTCTGCCAGCGCTCCTGCTGGCTGGACGGCGGCCGTCTGGTCGCCGACGGCGCGACGGAGGACATCCTGCAGCGGTACCTCGCCTCCGTGCGGTCGTACGCGTCGATGCCGCTCGACGAGCGGGAGGATCGCCGGGGCGACGGCACGGCCCGCTTCACGTCGATCACGGTGGAGCCTGCCGACGGTAGCGGCGTCATCGACTCGGGCAGCAGGCTGCGGTTCACGCTGAGCTATCGCGCCGACCAACCGCTACGGAACCCGAACTTCCTCATCGGCGTCTACGACTACCGCGATATCGGGATCTTCCTCTTCGACAGCCGCACCACGACCGCCTTTCCCGACGTCCTGCCGCCTGAGGGCACCGTGACGTGCGTCACCGGCCCCATCAACCTCACCGCGGGCCGCTGCTTCGTCAACATCGCGCTCGAGCGCCGGGGGTCGATGGTCGATTACATCCAGCATGCGGCCCAGTTCGACGTCGACCCTGGCGACCCGCACGGGAGCGGGCGCGTCCCCGGGCGCGATTGGGTGCTCTGCCTCCTCGAGCAGGGCTGGACACTGAGCGGCGCGTGACGGGTCGGGTCGACCTCTCGCTCGACGACGTCGAGTTCCACCCCCTCTCGTTCTTCGACGAGAGCGGGCGCGTGTTCCGCCACGAGGGAGAGCTGTTTCGCGTGCTGGGCGCGGAGCGCGAGCGGTTCTTCCTGCGGGTGCTCGAAGACGGTCTGGTCGACCGGCTCGTCCGGGAGCGTCTGCTGATCGACACGGAGCTCGCCGACTTCACCGTCGACGGCAGGGCCGTGCTGCGGCATCGCACCCTGCCTCTGGTGTCGTATCCGTTCGAGTGGTGCGCCGAGATGCTGCGCGACGCGGCGCTCGCGACCCTCGCCCTCCAGCGGGAGCTGGAGCGCCACGGGGTGATGCTGCAGGATGCCCACCCGATGAACGTCGTCTTCGACGGCAGCACGCCGCTGTGGGTGGACGCCGGCTCGCTCGTGCCGTCGTCCGGGCCCGGCGTGTGGCCCGCCCGCGAGGAGTTCGTCGCCTGCTTCCTCAATCCGCTGCGCTTGATGGCCCTCGGGCACGGACGCATCGCCCGCTGGCTCCTGCACGACGTCGCGGGCATCGACGCAGCCGAGCTCGAGGCCTTCCTGGCCCCGTCTCTCGCCCGCTCGTTCGCCCGGGAGGGACGTCGGGCGGCCCGGACGCTGCGGGCGCGAATCCCCCGATCGGCGCGGCCCGCTCTGCGGGCGGTGCGACAGGCCCTGGTCGACGCCGGAGGCAGGCGGCTCCCCGGGATCTCTGCGGCCGGCTCGACGACGCAGTCCCTCGAGGATGACATTCGCCGCCTCGACCTCTCGGTCGCGCCGGGCCCGTGGACCGGCTACTACGACTCGTTCCCGAGCTTGACGGACCCCGCCGAGTGGGACGACAAGCAGAGGTCGGTCGACACCGCCCTGCGCCGGGTCGCGCCGCGCACCGTGCTCGACATCGGAAGCAATCGCGGCTGGTACTCGTTGCTCGCAGCCCAGCACGGCTGCGACGTCGCGGCCATAGACACCGACGCGCGATCGGTCGAGTTGCTCTACCGCGACGCTCGCTCGCGGTCTCTCCCGGTTCAGGCGCTCGTCGCCGACTTCCGCCACCTGTCTCTGGGGTACGGTCCCGGCTTCAGCCGGATCCTCCCCGCACCGCGACGCCTCCAGGCCGACCTAGTCCTGGCTCTGGCGCTCAGCCACCACCTGGTCTTCTGGTCGAGGTTCGACTTCCGGCAGATCGTCATGGGGCTTTCCGCGTTCGCGACGAAGGGGCTCCTCGTCGAGTTCGTGCCGTCTGACGATCAGTACGTGAGCATGTGGAACCCGGAGACTCGTCCCTGGTACACGCTGGAGCTCCTCGAGGAAGAGCTGCGCCGCGAGTTCTCGCACGTCGAGGTGCTGCCCTCGCATCCGGAGCCACGCGTGCTCCTGCTGTGTCTACGCGACGGCATGTGACCAGTGATGTGGACGGCGAGGCGGCGGGGGCGGTCGCGACCCGACTACGCCGGAGGGTGGTCGAGCGCATTCGCCGCGGCGTGAGCCGCCGACTCGGGCGAGTCGCGTTCGGCGACCTCGGCGGCACCACTCCGACGAGCCGCCTCTTCGGCTTCGACCGCGGCCTTCCGATCGATCGCTGGTACGTCGAGCGATTTCTGGGGTCCAATGCGGTAGACATCCACGGCCGGGTGCTCGAGGTCGCCGACCGGGGGCGGGGCGACTGGTGGCGGTTCACCCGGGCGTCGCTGGAGCGGCTGCTCGCGGAGCAGTTCGGCCCCACGAACGTGCAGGTTGGGACGCATGGCAACGTCAAGTCGGCCGTCGCGTTTCTCCACGGTCTCGCGTGCGACGATCTCCGTGCATCCGATCTGGAAGCGTTCGACGCCGACTACGAGCTCGTACTGACGCCCAGGCGGTGCGCGCGTGAGGCTCCGGGCCGGAGGAGGCGAGGCGGCCTGATCATGCCGTACCACCGCGTCGCGGCGCTGGAGGCCGACCCGCAGCTTCTCGCCGTCACGCCGGGTCACTTCGCCGAGCATCTGGACGTGCTGCGGCGTCACGCGCTCGCCACGCCACTGCGGTCGGTTCGCGACGCGGGCGTCGCCGCGCGAGGCCTGCCGCCCGTCGCGGTCACGTTCGACGACGGTTACGCCGACAATCTGCACGCCGCGCTGCCGGTGTTCGAAGCCGCCGAGGCGCACGCGACCCTCTTCGTCGTGAGCGGCGCCGTCGGCACGGAGCACGAGTTCTGGTGGGACGACGTGGAACGGGCGTTACTCGGCGAGGGGAAGCGGCCGGCGAGGCTCGAGCTCACCGCGGGAGGCGAGCGGCTGTCGCTAGATCTCGGCACGTCGCGACCCGACGCGAACGGCTGGCACGTCCTGCGTCCCGACACGCCGACTGCGCGCCATGCGGCCTACCGGGCGCTGGTGACGAAGCTCCATGCGCTCGAGCCGGCAGCGCGCGCTGCCGCAGTCGACGAGCTGCGCAGCCGGGCGGGGCTCGCCGCGGCAGCCCGGCGATCGCACCTGCCGCTGAGAGAAGAGGAGCTCCTCCGGCTCGCGGAGTCGGAGCGTGCCGACGTCGGCGCGCACACGGTGAGGCACCCCAGCCTCGCCGTGCTGCCCTTCGCCGGACAGCGGGAGGAGGTCGCGGCCTCGAAGGCGCGCCTCGAGGAGCTGCTCGGGCGGGAGGTCGCGACGTTCTCCTATCCCTTCGGCGGCCCGGCCCACTACACCCCCGAAACCGTGAGCGCCGTCGCGGATGCGGGCTTCGAGCTTGCCTGTGCCAACGTCGAGGGCCGGGTGCTGCTCGTCGCCGACCGGTACCAGCTCCCGCGTTTCCTCGTCCGCGACTGGGACGGCGACGAGTTCGAGCGCCGCCTGCGCTCGTGGCTCCGCCGCTAAGCACGTGCGGATCGTCCAGGTCAATTCGAGCGATTCGGGTGGGGGCGCCGAGGGGATCGCGCTGGTGCTCCACCGCGAATACCGGCGGCGTCGGCACGACGCCACCCTTTTGGTCGCCTGGTCGCTGACCGGCGAAGCGGGTGTCGCCGAGTTCGAGGACGCGGCGCTCCGCAGCCGCTGGACGCGGGCGATCCGAAGCGCTGCGCGGGCGCTCGGTGCACTCGACGGTAGGTTTCCCGGAGCCGCTCGCGTTCGACGTGCGCTGCCGCTCGCGCTCGGACAGCCGGCGACCTGGTGGGCGATCCGTCGCGGTCGTGAGGACTTCGACCATCCGACGACCGAGCAGCTCCTGACCGTCCGCGGGTCGGCGCCCGACATCGTCCACGCGCACAACCTCCACGGGGGCGGGCTGAGGGGGAACGGCTACTTCGATCTCCGCGCGCTCGCGGAGGTCTCGCAGGTGCGCCCTGTATTCCTGACGCTGCACGACGCGTGGCTGCTGTCGGGGCACTGCGCGCACTCGTTCGAGTGCGAGCGCTGGTTGTCCGGCTGCGGCGACTGTCCCGACCTGTCGATCTACCCCGCGATCGCCCGGGACGCGACGGCCTTCAACTGGCGGCGCAAGCGCGACATCTACGCCCGTAGCGTCCTGCGCGTCGCCACGCCGTCGCGGTGGCTGATGGACAAGGTCGAGCGATCGATGCTCGCACCCGGCGTGGTCGAGTCGCGCGTGATCCCGTACGGGATCGACGTCGAGCTCTTTCGCCCCGGGGATCGGGCCGAGGCCCGGGACGAGCTGGGACTGCCCTCCGATCGTCCGATCGTCATGTTCGCGGCCAACGGTCTGCGTGCCAATCCGTTCAAGGATCTCGCGCTTCTGCGGTCGGCGCTCGAGGCGGTGTCGCAGGAGCCGCTGCTCCTCCTCGCCGTCGGGGAGGAGGGGCCGGCGGAGCGCCACGGGGAGGCCGAGCTTCGCTTCGTCGGACGCCGGGACCCGGCGACGATGGCGGCCCTCTACCGGGCGGCGGACGTCTACGCACACCCCTCGCGAGCGGACACCTTCCCGGTGGTCGTGCTCGAGGCCATGGCTTGTGGGACGCCGGTCGTCGCGACGGCCGTCGGGGGTATCCCCGAGCAGGTGGCGGACGGCGAGACGGGGCTGCTCGCGCCTCCCGGGGACGCGCGCGCATTCGCCGATGCCCTGCGCAGCCTGATCGCCGATCGGTCGCGTCGGGAAGCGCTTGGCGTCGCCGGCGCCGAGCGGGCGGCCCGCCGGTACGCGCTGGCAACCATGGTCGACGCCTATCTCGACTGGTACGCGGAGGCACTGGAGCAGTGAAGGACAAGCCGCTCGTTTCGATCGTCACGCCGTGCCTCGAACCGGGCGACCGGCTGGCGCGCTGCCTCGACAGCGTCGCCGCTCAGACGTACCCGGCCGTCGAGCACATCGTCGTCGACGGCGGCTCCACGGACGGCACGGTCGAACTGCTCCGGTCGCGGGGCGTCCGGTACGTCTCCGAGCCCGACAATGGGCAGACCGACGCCCTCAATAAGGGCTTTGCGCTCGCCACCGGGGACTGGCTCGGCTGGTTGAACGCCGACGACGTCCTTACGCCACATGCCATCGAGCTCGTGATCGACGCCGTCCGGGCGGCTCCGGAGGCGGGCTGGGCCTACGGGGACTGCACGATGCGGCTGGGCGACACCGTTCACCAGTGGACGCCGCCGAGGGAGCTGACGGTGAGGATGTTCGAGCGCGGGAACCCGATTCCGCAGCCGGGTGCGCTAGTCGCGCGGTGGGCGCTCGAGCGCGTGGGCCCGCTCGACGAGGAGCTGCACCTCGCCATGGACTACGACCTGTGGCTGAGGCTGTTCGACGCCGGGGTGCCGTACGTCTCCGTGCCGGAGACGCTGTCCGTGTTCGAGCTGCACGAGGCGTCGAAGAGCGTCGGCATGCCGGGCTCCGAGTTCCTCTTCGAGGAGTCGATCTCGCTGCTTGAGCGGGGCTGGCTCCGCGCGGCGGCCCTCACCCTCGGAAGGGCTGCGGCGGGCGCCGCCCGACAGGATTCGGGCGCCACCGATCGCGACCGCCTCGACACCGAGATCCGCGGGATGCTCGCGCGGGCGACGACACGCAACGGCGAGCTCGACGCCGGGCTCGTGCGGGCCGCGGCCTACGCGCAGGCCGCCGAGAACGGGCTCTTCGGCCGTCCCCGCAGTCTCTCCTACCTCCTCCGGCGCGAGCCGTGGACGGCGGCCGAGACGCGCCGGGGCCTGGCGGCGGTCGTCGTTCGCAGCCTCTTCGGGCGGCTCCGAAAGGCGCTCCGCGCCTGACCGTCAGGTCGTCTCCGCGCGCGTCCTCAGCCAGAACGACGACGGAGTCGGCCCGGGGCCCGGGGGGAGCGGGACGGGGCAGGCCGCGGCGAACGCGTCGGCGTGCTCGCGGAGCAGGTGGTCGACGGCGAGCACGACCTCGAGGCGCGGGTTGTGCGTCAGGAGTCCTTCGACGACGTACTGCTCGGCCCAGAACCAGCGGCGCCGGCTCCATTCCTCCGGGTAGTCGCGCGGCGTGAAGACGTCGTGGACGTGGACGAGGACGCCCGGGGGCAGCGCGGGTATGACGTCGAGTAGGAGCATCACGACGTCGCCTCCGGGCTGGACGACGTGCGAGGAGTCGACGAACAGGAGGTCGCCGCCTCGGAGCTCCGCGAACACCTCCTCGCCGACCTCCTCCACCCGCCGGCGGACGACCCGCACGCCGAGCTGCTCGAGCTCGGGCGCCTCGAACGGCTCGATCGCGACGAGCTCGCTCTCGGCGCCCTCGGCGCGGTTGAGCGCGAGCGCGCGTGCCGCGAAGCGCGTCGACTGGCCGCTCCCCACCTCGACCACGCGCCGCGGCCGGAAGTGCCGCAGCAGCGAGTGGTAGACCTGGGCGTCGGGCGTGGCGAAGGACGGGTTCGCGTAGTAGGGCGTCGTCGGGTCCGTCTCGCGGAGCGGCACCGCCGACAGCTCGTCGCCGTAGCGGAGCCGAGCCAGCAGCTCGAGCTGCGCCTCGACCCGCAGGTCGATGCCGGGCAGCCGCCGCCGCCCGCGCGGCCTGGGCCGTACCGGCGGCTCGTGGTAGTGGTCGATCACGGGGTACACGCCGAGCCGGTCGGCCGCCCGGTAGACCCGGTCGCTCGTCTCGTGGAAGCCCGGGCGGTACTGGCGGGCGATGCGCAGTCCCGCGTAGAGGAGCGGCAGCCCCGCAAGCTCCAGCGCCGCGCGGGTGCGAACGCGTGTGGCGCCGAGCGCTCTTCCGACGAGGCCGCTCATGAGGCGCGATTTTGCCCGCGCCCGGCGATCGCGTCGTCGTAGACCGCCCGGTAGCGGGGCGCGAGCTCGCTCCAGCCGAACGCGGCAGCGCGCCTCGGGCCCGCCGCGCGCAGCCGGCGGGCGAGCCCTTCGTCGGTGAGCAGCCGCTCGACGGCTCGTGCGAGTGCGTCTGCATCGAGCGGATCCACGACGAGGCCGTCGATTCCGTCGCGGACGATGTCGGTCGCGCCGCCGCGTGGCGTGGCGACCACGGGGCACCCGGCGCGGAGCGCCTCGAGCACGACGATGCCGAACGGCTCCACTCGCGAGGGCAGGACGAAGGCCGAGGCCGCGGCCGTCGCCCAGGCGACCTGCCCCCGGGAGAGCGCGCCCGGGAGCGCGACCCGCTCCTCGAGTCCCGCGGCCCGAGCGGCGTCGAGCAGGCCCTGCCGCGCCGCGCCGTCGCCTCCGATTACGAGCCCCAGCTCCGGATGCCGCGGCGCGAGCCGCGCGAACGCGGCGAGCAGTAGGTCGAATCCCTTCTTCTCCACTATCCGCCCGAGGCCCAGCACGAACCGCTCGAAGGGCAGGACGAGCGGAGCGGGCACGGCGGGCTCGTCGAGCTCCACGCCGTTGGGGACGACGTCGCCCTTGCCGGGGCGGAGGCCGAAGCGCCGCTCGGCGTCGTCGAGTACGAACCGCGAGCAGCCGGTCACCGCGTCGGCGCGGCGCAGGCCGGCGCGCAACCCGAGCCGGAGCGTCAGCGAGTGCTCGTAGACGTCGGCGTCGTCCATCACCGTCTCGCCCTGGAGGCTGACGACGACCGGCACGTCCAGCTTGCGTGCGAGCCAGGTCGCATAGACGCCGTTGGCGCTGAAGCACTGGACGTGGAGCAGGTCGGGACGGAACTCGGCGGCCGCCTCGACGAGTGGGCGAGCCGCCCGCGCCGCCTGGCGCGGAAAGCCGGCGAGCGCGACGGGCGCGAGTCGCGGCAGGGGCATGGCGAACCGCCGCACGCGGACGCCGTCGATCTGCTCGTCGGCCGGCAGCTCCGCCGGGTGCCGGATCGTCCACACCTCGACCGCGTCGCCCGCCGCGAGGAGCCGCTGCGCGAGCTTCGCCGTCAGCTCTTCCACGCCGCCGACCGCCGGTGCGTAGGCGCTGGGCAGGAGGACGATGCGCATCGCGCCACCTTCGCAGATCACGGGCGGCCGTATCCTCCGCGACGATGGCGACGGCCGCTCCGCTCCGAGTGCTCCGCGTCTACCACGCGGGGCGGGATCCAGCGCACCGGGCGCGCGAGCGGGCGCTGGTCGCCGCAGGGGCGGAGGTCACGCTCGTCGTGCCGGCGAGCTGGCCCGAGGAGGGCGAGTCCATCCTCTCGCCCGAGCAGTTCCGGATCGTGGAGCTCGACACCGCTCGCACCGGCGACGTGAACCGCCACCGCTACCGCGACCCGCGCGCGCTCGCGGAGATCGTCGCGTCGGCGCGCCCCGACGTCGTCGACCTGCACGAGGAGCCGTTCAGCGCCGCCGTCCGGCAGTGGCTCCGAGCCGTGCCGGCCAAGCTCCCCGTCGTCACGTACGCGGCGCAGAACGTCGACAAGCGCCTTCCCCCGCCGTTCCACTGGTACGAGCGTGCGGCCCACCGCCGGGTGGCAGCGATCTACCCCTGCAGCCGGCAGGCGGCGTCGGTCGCGCGGGGGAAGGGGTTCGCCGGCGAGATCGCCGTCCTGCCGCTCGGATACGACGAGGCCCTGTTCCGTGCTGGGACGCAGAGCCTCGCCGATCCGGAGCTGGTTTTCGCCTTCGTGGGGCGACTCGTGCCGGAGAAGGGGTTGCTGGACGCCGTGCGCGTCTTCGCGCGCGTCGATGCGCGGCGCCCGGCCCGGCTCGTCGTCGCCGGGACAGGGCCTGCCGAGGCCGCCGCTCGATCGCTCGCCGGTTCGCTCGGGGTGAGCGACCGCCTGGATCTCCTCGGTCGCCGAGACCGCTCGGAGCTCGCGGCCGTCTTTCGTGCCGCGCACGTCGTGCTCGTGCCGAGCACGCCCACCGAGACGTGGACCGAGCAGTTCGGCCGCGTGATCGTCGAAGCACAGGCGAGCGGCGCTGTCGTTGCCGGCTACGACAGCGGCTCGATCGCCGAGGTCGGCGGCGAGGCTGCCCTCCTGGCTCCGCCGGGGGACGTCGAGACGCTCGTCCGGCGCGTCGCCGACCTCGTCGCGGACGAGGCGGGCTACCAGCGGCGGCGTCGGGGCGGGTTGGAGCTGGCGGCCGGTCGGACGTGGGCTCGCGTCGCCGAGCAGCAGCTCGCGCTCTACCGGGCGGTCGCGTCGGAGCCCGCGCCGCGACGCGACCTGCCGCCGTCGCCCCGTCGCCGGCGGGAGGTGGCGCGAGGGGAGTTCGGCCCGACCGCGGCCACGGTCGCCGGAAGCAGGCCCTTCGCGCTCCCCTTCCTCCGCCGCGGCGGCCCGGTCCCGCGTCTGCTCGCAGCGGGCATCGACGCCGTCGCCGAGGCGAGCGTACGACTGCGCCGATCCTGACGCGGAGTCAGCCGCCGCGACCGAGGACCGTCTCGTAGACCCCGATCACCTGCTGCGCCGCCCGCTCGGGCGTGAAGGCGAGCGCGCGGGAGCGGGCGGCGCGCGCCAGACGCTCTCGCAGCGCGTCATCGTCACGGAGCCGCACGAGCGCCGCGGCGAGCGCCTCGGCGTCGGCCGGGGGCACGAGCAGCCCGTCGACGCCGTCCGAGATGAGCTCCGTCGGGCCGCCGGCGCCGCTCGCTACCACCGGCAGCCCGGCCGCCATCCCCTCGAGCACCACCTGGCCGAAGGGCTCAGGAGTGACCGAGCAGTGCGCAAGCACGTCCAGATCCGCCAGCTCCGACCAGACGTCCTCCTGGAAGCCGCGAAACTCGACCTGGTCGGCGATGCCGAGCTCCCCCGCCTGCCGGCGCAGCGACGACTCGTAGTCGTCTTCGCCGAACAGCGCGCCGCCGATCACGCGGGCGCGCGCCGCGCTGCCCCGGAAGGCGTTCGCGAAGGCCTCGAGGAACACGTGCTGGCCCTTCCACGGTGCGAGCCTGCCGACGATCCCGACGGTCAGGTCGTCGGCTCGCGCGCCTCTCGGGTGCGGCTCGAGATCTCGCGGCAGGGGGTCGTAGACAACCTGGCTCGGCTGCATCGGCGGAAGGGTGTCGAGCGTCGTGCGCGAGTTCGCGACGACCGCGGTGGGCAGGATCCGTGACGCGAGTCGCACGAGCGTCACCGCGCGCGCCGGCAGGTAGTCGTCGCTGACGCGGTCGCGGAGGTGCCAGATCACCGGAACGCCTGCCAGCCGGCCGGCGGCGCCGCCGTAGAGCGCCGCCTTGAGCGAGTTCGTGTGCACGAGGTCAGGCCGCAGCGCCCGGAGCCTGCTGGCCAGGCGCAGCACGACGCGGGGGAGCGGCGCGAGAGCACGCATGCTGAGTCCGCCAGGTCTCACCGTTCCCCTTCGCATGTCACGTAGCTCCGGCGCTATTGCCACTACCTCGACGGGGACGTCGAGCTCCTCGAGCCGGTCGACAAGTGGGCCGTCTTCGCCCAGGATCACACGGACGTCCACCTGCTCGACGAGCGCCGGCAGAAGCCGCAGCAGGGCGGTCTCGCCGCCGGAGAGACGCGCGACGTGGTCGACGAACACCACGCGAGGGCGGTACAAGGCTGTCACCCGCCGCGGTCGAGCACGTCCGCGGCGATCTCGTGCATGGACGCGGAGAAGCGCTCGCGCGAGAACGTCGCCGCGTGCTCGCGGATGGCGTCGGCATCGAACGCGGACTCGTCGAACTCGCGGAGCGTCTCCGTGACGGTGATTGCGTCCGCCCGCTCGAAGAACTGACCCGTGACGCCGTCGACCATCGAGTCGAGGTACCCGCCGGCTCGGAGGGCGAGCACGGGCTTCCCGAAGGCCATCGCCTCGACCGGCGTCAGGCCGAAGTCCTCGTACGCGGCCGCGACGAGCGCGCGGCAGTGCGCGTAGAGCCAGCGGAGCTGGTCGTCGTCGATCGTCCCGACGTGGACCACGCCGGGCTTGGTGGTGCCGGGTGGCGCCCCCACGACGACGAGCGGCACGCCGGCGGCGACCGCCGCGTCCTCGACGACTCCGCTGTTCTTGTACGCCCGGCCGCGGGCGACCGTGAGGAGGAACGGTTCGACCAGCCCGTCGACGGGGCGCTGTGGGCCCCCTTGGTCGAGCGTCATCGGCGGATGGACGACCTCGGCGTCGATGCCGTACGCCTCCCTGATGCGATCGCGGACGACGCTCGAGTTCGCGACGTAGCGTGTTGCGCTCGCCGCCGCACGCATGTCCCAGCGGCGGAGGGGCCCTGCCGCCGTGCGAGCCGCGAGCCGGATGGGCAACGCGTGGCCGAGGAGGTAGTCGTCAGGCGCGTACAGCCACCGCGCAGGCGTGTGGCAGTACACGATCTTCGGCGCGTCGCTCGCGACGCCGTGCGCCCAGCCGCTCGAGCTGCAGATCACGACGTCCGCATCGCGGATCCGGTGACGCGTGAAGGCGGGGCCGAGGATAGGGAAGGCCAGGCGATGGTGGCTCGCCACGAAGGGGAGCCACGCGGGGAGCAGCGTCTCGACGTCTGCTTCGGCGAACTCCGGGTAGGTGTCCTCGGGCGAATACGTGCTCGTGACGAGGCGCGCGCCGGGGAAGGCAGCGGTCAGCGCGAGCACGACGCGCTCCGCGCCGCCCCGTTGTGTCAGGTAGTCGTGCACGATGGCGACCCGCCGCACGGCCATGAGCGTCGCACACGGTGCGGACCTC
>DASZYW010000263.1:0-6749 GCA_035545195.1 Gaiellaceae bacterium | reverse complement strand
CTGCACCGCGCGATCCTGGACGGCGACCGCGGTGACCGCCGTCAGCGCCAGCACGGCCGCGGCGACCGCGATCCCGGCCGCGGCCAGCGCGCTCCGCGCGGCGTGCGCGCGCAGGCGCACGAGCGCCAGCCCCAGCGGCACGACCACGCGCGTCACCAGGAGAACCTACAAACTCGGAACGCCGGTGTCGCTACAGCCCGACGGTCTGCGCCAGCAGGAAGACGTTCAGCGCCGTGATCAGGGCGGCCAGCGTCCACGCGGCGACGCTCGTCGACCGCCGGTTCACGTGCACGCCCATCACGTCGCGGCGGCCGGTGAGCATGACGAGCGGGATCAGCGCGAACGGGATCCCGAACGAGAGCACGACCTGGCTGAGCACGAGCGCCCGCGTCGGGCTGACGCCGAGCGCGAGCACGACCAGCGCCGGCAGCATCGTCACCACCCGGCGCACGTAGAGCGAGATCCGGATCCGGACGAAGCCCGCCATCACGACCTGGCCCGCGTACGTGCCGACGCTGCTCGACGAGGCGCCGGACGCGAGCAGCGCGACCGCGAAGGCGAGCGCGGCGCCGCCGCCGACGAGGTGCGCGAACCCCGCGTGCGCGCCCTGGATCGTGTCCACCGAGGCGCTGCTGCTCCCGTGGAAGAGCTTCGCCGCGACGGCGAGCATGCTCAGGTTGATCAGCCCGGCGAACGTGAGCGCGATGCCGACGTCGGTCCGCTCGAAGCGCAGCACCCGGCCCCGCTCCGCGTCGTTCCGCACCGGCATCCGGCCCTGCGTGAGCGCCGAGTGGAGATAGATCGCGTGCGGCATCACGGTCGCGCCGATGATCCCGACGGCCAGGTAGATCGCCGCCGAGCCGCCCAGGTGCGGCGGCAGGAAGCTCTCGGCCGCGCCGCTCGCGGACGGCCCGATCTTCAGGGTCTCGTAGAGGAAGCCGAGGAAGATCAGCCCCAGCAGCGCGGTGATCGCGAGCTCGAAGGTGCGGAAGCCGCGGCGGCGCAGCTCCAGGATCGCGAAGGCGATCACACCGGTGAGCACACCGGCCGGCAGCAGCGGCACGTGGAAGAGCAGGTTCAGCCCGAGCGCCGCCCCGAGGAACTCGGCGATGTCGGTCGACATCGAGATCACCTCGGCCTGCACCCACATCAGCCAGGAGAGCCGGACCGAGTAGCGCTCCCGGAACATCTCGGCCAGGTTGCGGTCGGTGACGATGCCGAGCTTCGCCGAGAGGTACTGGATCAGCATCGCCATCAGGTTCGCGGCGAGCACGACCCAGAGCAGGAGATAGCCGTAGCGCGCGCCGGCCTGGATGTTGGTGGCGAAGTTCCCCGGGTCGACGTACGCGATCGCGGCCACGAAGGCCGGGCCGAGCATCGCCAGCGTGGCGCGCATCCGACCCTTCGCGAGCAGGGCCTCGAGCGGGCTGTGCCCGGGGCGGTCGGCGGCCAGCGCGTCGGAGGGAGGCGTCACGCCGCGCCCTCCACCCGCATCGCGCGCGCGAGCGTCGCGCCCAGCACGTGCACCTCGCGCCCGGCGCGCACGTAGACCGGGCCGTCGAACGGCTGCCGCTCGATCAGCTCGAGCTGCGCGCCCGGCGCGATCCCGCGCTCGGTCAGGAAGCGGAGCATCTCGGGGTCGTGGTCCGAGACCCGGACGAAGGTCGCCTGCTCGCCGGGCTCGAGCGCGTAGAGGCTGCGGCTCGTGTCCGCGGCGATCTGCAGCTCGCGGTCCGGGATCGGGTCGCCGTGCGGATCGAGCGTCGGGTTGCCGAGCTTCGCCGCGATCAGCTCCTCGAGCTGCTCGGAGAGGACGTGCTCCAGCCGCTCGGCCTCCGCGTGCACCTCGTCCCAGCCCATGCCGAGGCTCTCGACGAGGAACAGCTCCAGCAGGCGGTGGTGGCGGATCACCTCGAGCGCCACCACGCGCCCCCGCTCCGTCAGCCGGACGCCACGATACGGCTCGTGCTCGACCAGCTCGAGCGCGGCGAGCTTCCGCAGCATCCCGGAGACCGAGGCCGGACGGACGTCGAGCCGCTCCGCGAGCGCCGTCGTCGACGCCGGACCGCCCTCCGCCTCCAGCGTGTAGATCGCCTTCGCGTAGTCCTGGACGGCCGCCGACAGCTCCAAATCTTCAGGCATGCCTAAATCTTAGCGTAGGCGCTGCTAGACATGCAACACGGCTACACTTCGAGCCCCGGGGCCGTAGCTCAGCTGGGAGAGCGTCTGGCTGGCAGCCAGAAGGTCAGGGGTTCGAACCCCCTCGGCTCCATCTCCGCTTCGCCCGCTTCGCGGCCGCCTCTTGGCGGCCGCTGTGCTTTCCGCTCGCTTGGTGTCGCCGGCTGCGCCGGCGACGCGCACGGCCGGGGCCGAGGTGGGCCGCGCCCGACGGGGCGGGCGCGGCCGTTCGAACAGCTCAGCTCGCTTTGAAGACGTTTCCTTCGATGCTGACTCCGGCGTCGAGGCGCATCAGCTCGTTCAGCGTGACGCGGTAGTCGATGCCGAACGTGCGGTAGATCTGCTCCAGCTCCGGGTCGTTCGCGTAGAAGAAGCGATCGCCGTCGCGCGTCGCCGCGAACTGCTTCCGCCAGATCGCAAGCTGCAGCGGCCCGAACTCCGTCCCGCGCACGTGCGGCTCCGACACCATCCCGACGAACGCGTCCAGCCGGTCGACGCCCCCGTACAGGCACTTCAGCCGCGCCGCCAGCGTCGACGCGCGCACCGCCGACACCGCGTCGTCCTGGTTGCCGACCGCAACCGCGTTCCCGTCCTCGTCCTTCAGCGACGTGAACGCCAGGATCCGCGGGTCGGAGCACGTCATCCCGGCCGGCAACGACTCGGTGCTCTCGCCGGTGACGTCGGTGAAGCTCCGGGCCACGGGAAGTCCGTACGCCGCGCGCAAGCCGTTGTAGGTCGGCATCCCGTGGTCGCGCCCGCGCTGGACGTCGTCCGCGCCGAGGTCGGAGACGTCGCTGAAGCACTCGGCGCTCGGCGCTGGCTCGTTGCACGCGCCCGGGTCGGACGTCGTCGGCTTCGGGATCCGGAACAGCACCGAGCGGAGCGAGTTGTCGATCTGCTCGTCGTTCCGGTACTCCCGCTCCGAAAGGCTCGCCAGAATCGGCCCGAGCCCGATCTGCTCGAGCAGGTCCGGGTTCCCGAAGGCCAGGTCGAGCGGGACGACGATCGTCACCGTCGAGTCGGCGTTGCGCTCGATCTCCATGCCCGCGGCGGCGAAGGCCGCCAGCTGGGCGTCGCTGAACGTCCCCGTCGCCACGGTCGGCTCGAACTCGCCGTGCACCATCGAGTGGGCGCGGAAGCCGACCGTCGCGAACTCGTTCGAGACGGTGGCGTCGACGTTCGGGTCGTAGCCGCGGTAGGCCGGTAGCCGCACGCCGAGCGTGGGCAGGAACTGCTCGTAGGTGATCCACTGGATCTCGGCGCCGACGACGCGGCGCGCGACCTGGAAGCGCGTCGCGGCCGGCAGGCTCGCGGGCAACGAGTCGGCGATCCGGTTGTGCTCCCGCGCGAACAGCGTCTGGATCGACGTCAGCCCGAGGTTCTCGTTCGCCCGGACGTCGCCGGCCACGATCGCGTCGCCCGGGTTCCCCGCCAGAGCGCCCATCAGGTCCATCGCCGGCGCGTTCGCCTTCGCGGACGCGTGCGGCAGGTAGCCGCCCGGCAGGAAGAGGTCGTAGCCGTCCGCGGCGGTCAGCCAGTCGAGCCGCGACTGCGTCGAGCCGTAGACCTGGCTCCCGTCGAGGTAGCTCGAGATCGTGTCGGCCTGCTGGCGCGGGTTCGTCTTCGACGTGCCGGTTCCGGAGGCGGCGGGGGTGCGGAAGAAGTCGAGCTCGCCCAGGTCGTTCGTGAACTGCTCGAACGGGTCGCCCGCGTCGAACGGGATCGACGCCGACTCGGCCGGCGTCTCGTCCTCGAGGTCGAGGTCGTGGTCGACGAACTGCCCCCAGGCCCAGCCCCACTGCGAGATGTCGTTCTCGCTGAAGACGTTCTGGCCGAGGTCGTTGAAGATCAGGTTGCTGATCGCGCGCGCCGACGGGCCGCTTGCCATGCCGGAGACGCCGTCCGCGTAGCCGACCGGCGCCGTCCTCAGGAAGTCCTCGCCCGCCTCCCCCCAGAGCGCGTGCGCGACGTTGTTCCCGCTGCCGTCGAGCGAGCGCACCGCCTGCAGCGAGAACGCCGCGGCGGGAGCCGGCGCAGGCGCGGCGGGACGGCGCGGCGGAGGCGGCGGCGCGGGGCGCCTGCCGGGACCGGCGCCCGGGCGAGGCCCGGGCTGCGCGAGCGCAGCGCTGCCGGTGACGAGCACGAGCACAGCACCAACGAGAAGCATCCGTCCAGGCGAGGGCCGCATCGCCGACTCCTTCCGCAGTCGTTTCGAGAGTGCGGACGACGGTGAACCTCGAACATACGGCGCACGTAAAGCATTCGCGCGAGCCGCGTAAAGTCGCCGTGTTTCGCGTTTTCGAACCGGAAATGTGGCGAATTGTCCACAAGCTTTCCACAGCAACACCGCCTCGTTTCCACCGTCTCTGGCGGTTTTCCACAGGTTCAGTCACAATCGTGGACACCATGTTCGAAATAGGATCGAGCCTGCGCGAAGCGCGTATGCGCCGTGGTTTGTCGACGGAAGACGTGCAGAAGGCGCTGCGGATCCGCGACCGCTACCTGTACGCGCTCGAGGAGGAGCGCTGGCAGCTGCTCCCCGGCGACGCCTACGTCAAGGGCTTCCTGCGCACCTACGCGGAGTTCCTCGGCCTGGACGGCAACCTCTATGTCGACGAGTACAACACCCGCTTCGCGAGCCACGAGGACGAGCCGTTCGTGCCCGAGCCGCGGGCGTTCGTGGAGCGGCCGCGCCTCGGCATCCTCCGCCCGCTCGTGGCGATCGCGTCGATCGTCGCGATCGTCGGCTCCGTCGCCGCCTGGCAGCTGCACGGCACCTCCTCGCCGGGACGCACGGCGAGCTCGAGCACGACCGGCGCCGCGCCGCGCGCGTCGAAGCCCGGGGTGAAGCGCACGAGGCCGGCGGTGACGCCCGCGCTTCCGACCCGCGCCACGCTCTCCGCCACCCGCGGCCGCGTCTGGCTGCAGGTGCGCGCCGGGAGCGCGACCGGCAAGGTGCTCTTCGAAGGCATCCTCGAACAGGGCAAGACGCTCCCGGTGTCGCTCTCTCCCCGCGTCTGGGTGCGCGTCGGCGCCCCGTGGAACCTCGACGTGAGGCTCGGCGGCAAGATCGCGACCGGCCTGCCGAGCCAGCCCGGCGACGTCGAGATCACCGGCAGCGGGCTCTCCCCCGCTGCCTAGCTAGACGGCCAGCTCGACCTCGGGCACGTCGCCCCACAGCTCCTCGAGCCGGTAGAAGGCGCGCTCCTCCGGCGTGAAGACGTGGAGGACGACGTCGAGGTAGTCGCCGACGATCCAGTTGCCCTCGCGGACGCCGTCGACGCTGCGCGGGATCAGGCGGTTCTCCTGCTTGAGCCGGCCGTGCACCTCGTCCCAGATCGAGGCGGTCTGGCGCGGGTTGCGCCCGGTCGCGATCACGAAGTAGTCGGTGAAGCTGCAGACCGGCCGCATGTCGAGGATCACGACGTCCTCGGCCAGCTTCTCCTGGGCGAGAGCGGCGATGCGGCGGGCTTGTTCGAGTGAGCTCAGGTCTGTGTGGTCCTCGGAGACGACCGGCTGAGTGTAGCCATCACTTCCGGACGTATAACCCTCGCGCCCGGATCAGATCCGCGACGGCCGGCGGGACGTAGGCATCCGGCGGCTCGCCCGCGGCAATGCGCGCGCGCACGTCGGTCGACGCGTTCGGGTTCGGCTCGAGCGCGAAGAAGACGACCCGCTCGGGCCGCTCGAGCCGCGCGAGGACCGCGTCGAGGCGCTCCTGCGGGAAGCCCGGCCGGGTCGCGACCGCCAGCGTCGCCCGCTCGAGCACCTCGTCCGGCTCCGCCCACGCGAGGAAGTCGCAGAACTGGTCGGCGCCGACGACGAAGACCGGCTCGTCGAGCCGCTCCGCCCGGAGCAGCTCGACCGTGCGTGGGTGCGGGTCGAGCGCGACGTCGTCGCCGGGGAACGCGACGCGCGCCAGGTCGAGCCGGTCGTCTGCGCTCGCCTGCGTCTCGCGGTGACCCGGCCGCTCGGAGACGAGGACGCGGAGCCGTGGCGCGCCGAAGCGCTCGCGCGCGGCGTCCGCCACGGCGACGTGCCCGAGGTGCGGCGGGTCGAAGGCGCCGCCGTAGAGCACTACTCCCACTCGAGCAGCTCCTCCCCGACCTCGACCTCGTCGCCCTCGCGCGCGCCCGCGGCCTTCAGGATCGCCTCGAGCTGGTCGCTCGCCGGCGGCGTGCCCGTGACCCGGAAGCCGCGCTCGGTGCGGAAGATCCGGAAGGGCCGGCGGGACGGCTGCGGCCGGTAGACGAGGAAGTCCACGAGCTCGTCCGCCGCAGTCTCGACCGGCGCCTCCTCGGGCGGCGCGAGCTCGAAGAGGGTGCGCTTCAGCTCGTCGATCCCGGCGCCGGTCGCCGCCGAGACGCGGAAGACGCGCACGATCCGCTCGTCCTCGATCCCGAACGCGGGCGGCTCCGGGCGAAGGTCGGTCTTGTTCAGGACGACGACCTGCGGGCGCTCGTCGAGGCCTGCGCCGTAGGCGGAGAGCTCGGCGTCGATCGTGCGCCAGCGCTCGTCGGCGTCGTCCTCCGAGGAGTCGATCACGTGCAGGAGGACGCGCGCGCGCTCGA
>DASZYW010000262.1:0-3956 GCA_035545195.1 Gaiellaceae bacterium | reverse complement strand
CGGCCGGCCGAGACCGCGTGCGAGCCCGGTCTCGAAGAGGAGCACGACCAGGTAGGCGACGGCGCTCGCCACGATGATCCCGATCGCGGACAGGCCGGCGGAGAGCGCGGCGATCGGCACCGCGATCAGGAAGACGGCTTCGATGCCGGTTCTGGCCCCGAACAGGCGCCGCACGGGCGAGCGTTATCCCTCTGCGGGCGGCTCGCCCGACTCGTCGCCGACAGGCTCGCTCTCGGTCGGGTCGGCAGCGGTCGGTGAGACGGGAGGCTCCGCCAGGGGCTCGGCCGGAGCCGCGGGCTGCTCCTCCTGGAGCGCGGGGAGACCCGCCATCGCCGCGGCGGGCGGCGGCGGCGCGGCCTGCGCCTCGGCGGCGTTGATGATCGCGCTCGCGACCTGGGCGATCGCGTCCTGCCCAAGCCCGGCGGCCGCGAGCAGCTGCTCGGCGGCGTGCTGGGCGCGGGAGAGGATCGCGGCGGCCTGGGTGCGCGCCCACTCGAGGGTCGCCTCCACCTCGGCGCGGGCGGCGTTCGTGAGCTCGGTCGCGTTGTGCCGGGACTGCTCGAGCAGGCGGGCGCCGCGCGCCTCCGCCTCCTGGAGCTCGCGCGTCGAGTCGGCGTTCGCCTTCGCGAGCAGCTCGCGCGCCTCCTTGCGGGCGGTGTTGAGCGCCTCCGCGCGCTGGCGCTCGGTCTCCTGCTTGTAGCGCTCGACCTCGGCCTCGCGGTCCTGGAGCTCGCGCTGGCGGCGGCTGACCTCTTCCTCGGTGCGGCCGAGCTGCGCGGCGGACGCGTTCTGCGCGTCGCTCTCGATCGCGTCGGCGAACTCGGCGGCGGCGCGGATCAGGTGCAGCGCGTCCATGCGGACGGCGTGCCCTGTCGCCTCGACGGCGGCCGGCGTGCCGGCGCGCGAGCCGGCGAACTGGAGGACGCGCAGCTGCGCCTGCAGCTGGGCGGCGTGCCGGCGGAAGGCCTCGAACGCCTCGCGGGTGCGCTCCGGGTCGAGCCCGTCGCCCACGCGCGGGATGTCCTCGAACCGCGGTAGCGCCGTCAGCGACGGAGCCGAAACGGCCTCAGGACCTTCGGTTGCCACGTCTCGCCCTCCTTGTCGAACACGCCTGGATAGCACGGAATCGCCGCGCTGCGCAAAGTATGGCTGTTATTCCGGCCGACGGGTACTTACGCAGGCTCTTTCGTCTCCCGCAGCCGGATTCCTAGCTCGCGGAGATGCCGCTCGTCGGCGTCGCTCGGAGCGCCGGTCATCGGATCGACGCCCGCCTGGTTCTTGGGGAGCGCGATCGTGTCGCGCAGGTTCTCCTCGCCGGTCAGCACCATCAGCATCCGGTCGATCCCGAACGCGATCCCGCCGTGCGGGGGCGCGCCCATCGCGAGCGCGTCGAGCAGGAAGCCGAACTTCGCCCGCTGCTGCTCCTCGCTGATCCCGAGCAGGTCGAAGACGCGCGCCTGGATCTCCGGCTCGTGGATCCGGAAGGAGCCGCCGCCGAGCTCGTTCCCGTTGCCGATCAGGTCGTAGGCGTAGGCGAGCGCGTTGCCGGGATCGTCCTGGAAGCGCTCCTCCCACTCCGCCGTCGGGCGCGTGAATGGGTGGTGCACCGCGCCCCAGCGGCCCTCCTCCTCGTCCCACTCGAACATCGGGAAGTCGGTCACCCAGAGCCAGGCCTGCGCGCCGGCCGGGATCAGGTCGAGCTCCCGGGCCAGGTGCGTCCGGAGCGCGCCCAGCACGCGCGAGGTCATCGCCCACGTGTCGGCGGCGAACAGGAGCGTCTCCCCCGGCTTGCCTGCGAGCGCGGCGAGCGTCTCCGCGGAGAGGAACTTCGCGATCGGGGAGCGCACCTCGCCGGAGTCGTCGAAGACGAGGTACGCGAGCCCCTTCGCGCCCCACTCCTTCGCGAACTCCTCCAGCTGCGCCAGCTCGCTGCGCGAGAACGCCTTCGGCGCGCGCAGGAAGCGGACGGCCTCGGCGTTGGCGAAGACGCCGAACTCGGAGCCGCGCGTCGCCTCGGTCGCGTCCTCGATCTCGAGCCCGAAGCGGAGGTCGGGCTTGTCGCTGCCGAAGCGGCGGTCGGCCTCGGCAAAGGTCAGCCGCGGGAACGGCGTCTCGAGCTCGACCCCGATGCACTCCCGCCAGACGGTCGCGACCATCAGCTCCATCAGCGCGAGCAGCTCCTCGCGGTCCGGGAACGCCAGCTCCACGTCGAGCTGCGTGATCTCCTGGACGCGGTCGGCCCGGAGATCCTCGTCCCGGAAGCAGATCGCGATCTGGTAGTAGCGCTCGAACCCGGCGATCACGAGCAGCTGCTTCGCGATCTGCGGCGACTGCGGTAGCGCGTAGAAGCGCCCCGGCTGGAGCCGCGCCGGCACGAGGAAGTCGCGCGCGCCCTCGGGCGTCGGCTTCCAGAGGATCGGCGTCTGGATG
This sequence comes from Gaiellaceae bacterium, assembly GCA_035545195.1. Lineage (GTDB taxonomy): Bacteria > Actinomycetota > Thermoleophilia > Gaiellales > Gaiellaceae > Palsa-739. The sequence goes on along the minus strand of DASZYW010000262.1, from coordinate 1,526 downwards.
TCGACGAAGCCGGCCTGCTCCATCACGCGGCGGACCACGCCGACCATCCGGCCGCGCAGGCGGATGTTGCGCTGCAGGCGCGGGCGGCGCAGGTCGAGCCAGCGGTAGCGCATGCGGACGTTGTCGTCGATCGTCTCCTCGTCGAGCTGGAACGGGAGCGGCGTCGACGCCGAGACGATGCGCAGCTCGTCCACCCGCACCTCGATCTCGCCGGTCGCCATGTTCGGGTTGACGGTCTGCTCGGAGCGGGCGACGACCTCGCCGGCGACCTGGAGGACGAACTCGTTCCGGATCCGGTGCACGTCCGGGTGCTGCGCCGGGTCGACGACGAGCTGGACGACGCCGCCCGCGTCGCGCAGGTCGACGAACGCGAGCCCGCCGTGGTCGCGCCGCGTGTTCACCCAGCCGGCGAGCGTGACGCGGCGGCCGGCGTCCGCGGCGCGCAGGTCGCCGCACGAGGTGTCGCGCCAGGCGCTCACAGCTCGCCCAGGTCGTGCACGATCGCGTCGTCCTGGCCGCGGCGCCGCACCTCGAACGTGCCGTCCGCGAGGACGATCACGACCGTGGCCGCTCCTGTCCGCTGCGCCTGTGTCAGCTGTCCCTTCATCGAGCGGCCAGCGTAGTCGGTGTCCACGGACCGGCCTTCAGCTCTCCACTTCGCCAGGTACGGGAGCAGCGCCGTCCGCAGCTCGGGCGACTCGAGGACGACGAAGACGTCGAGGCCGGGCGGATCGGGACCCTTCGCCTCGCGCTCGATCGCGAGCAGGAGCCGCTCGATCCCTGCGCCGAAGCCGATTCCCGGCACCGGTCCGCCGCCGACCGCCTCCACCAGGCCGTCGTAGCGGCCACCGCCGCAGATCGTCGAGTTGACGTTCTCCTCCGGGCCGACGAACTCGAAGGTCGTGCGGGTGTAGTAGTCGAGGCCGCGCACGAGCGCCGGGTCGAGAACGTAGGGCACGCCGTACGCGTCGAGGTAGCCGCGCACCGCGTCGAAGTGCTCGCGACAGGCGTCGCAGAGCGACTCGCCGATCTTCGGCGCCTCGTCGAGCGCCGCGCGCAGCCGCTCGTTCTTGAGGTCGAAGACCTGGAGCACGCTGGTCGAGCGCTTGTGCGCGACCTCCTCGTCGACGAGCTCGGGGTGCGCGTCGAGCCACTCCGTCAGCTTCGCGACGTATTGCGGCCGGCAGTTCGCGTCGCCGATCGAGTTGAGCCGCAGCTCCCAGTCGGTCACGCCGAGCACGCGGAGCAGCTCGGCGTAGAACTGGAGCACCTCCGCGTCGACTGCGGGATCCGCGGAGCCGATCGCCTCCAGGGAGAGCTGCCAGTGCTCGCGGTAGCGCCCACGTCCCGGCCGGCCGTACCGGTACATGGGCGCGATCGTGTACGCCTTCACGGGCTGCGGCTGCTGCGCGAGCCCGTGCTCGACGTAGGCGCGCGCGATCGGCGCGGTGCCCTCCGGGCGCAGCGTGAGCGAGCGGCCGCTGCGGTCCTCGAAGGTGTACATCTCCTTGTGCACGACGTCGGAC
>DASZYW010000261.1:0-1868 GCA_035545195.1 Gaiellaceae bacterium | reverse complement strand
CGTGGCGACGTCGATCTTCGCCTTCATCACGAGCTGGAACGAGTACATCTTCGCGCGCGTGCTCCTGAACGACGGCGCGAAGCAGACGATCACCGTCTGGCTCTCGTACTTCCTCGGCACGAGCAGGAACACGGACTGGGGTGCGCTGATGGCCGCGTCGACGCTGACCGCGATCCCGGTCGTCGTCTTCTTCCTGATCATCCAGCGCAAGATCGCCTTCGGGCTGACCGCAGGGGCGGTGCGCGGATGAGTGGTATTGACCACTTCCCGCGACCGTGCCAGGATGGGGAGCGAGCATGAGCGCGGGTGTCTCCTACTTCGGCGTGCGGATCGCGCGTCACGTGCGGCGGGACATGGCCGAGCTGGCGGCGCGCGGCTACACGGGCGTCCTGCACACGTTCTCCGAGAACGACTTCGCCTACTACCGCGGCACGATGGCCGAGCTGGTCGCCGCCTCCCACGCCGAGGGGCTGACGGTGCAGGCGAGCCCGTGGGGGCTCGGGCGCACGTTCGGCGGCGAGGCCGAGAGCCGCTGGGTGACCTTCCATCCCGACGAGTGCCAGGTGCTCGACGACGGCCGCCGCGTCGCCGGCGCGTGCCTGAACAGCGCCGTGTACCGCGCCTTCTGCCGGGACTGGGCCGACTGGGTGCTCGAGTGCGGCGTCGACTCGGTCTTCTGGGACGAGCCGGCGTGGATGGTGCCGCGCCACGTCGGGATCGACGACGACGCGCGCTGGACGTGCCGCTGCCGCAACTGCGCCGAGCGCTTCGGCGGCGAGCTCCCGGCCGAGCTGACCGAGGAGGTGCGCGCGTTCCGCGAGGCGTCCGTCGTCGACTTCCTGCGCGAGATGCTCGCGCACGTCTCCGGGCGCGGCGGCTCGAGCGCGATCTGCCTCCTGCCGGCGACCGAGGGGATGCACGGCATCTCGGACTGGGACTCGGTGGCGTCGCTCCCGGGGCTCACGACCTTCGTCACCGACCCGTACTGGAAGCACTGGGGCGAGTCGGCGGGCCCGTTCGTGCGCCGCTTCGCTGCGCTGCTGCGCGAGACGGCGGACCGGCACGGCGTCCGCGCGCAGCTCTGGCTGCCCAGCTTCGGCCTGACGCGGGAGGAGATCCCCGACCTGGAGGCCGCGATCGCAGCGGCGCGCGAGGAGGGCGTCGACGACCTCTGGACGTGGGGCTACGAGGCCTGCGGGAACATGACCGCGCTCGCGACGCCGGACGCCCCGGCCGTGTGGGAGGCGGTAAGCGCCGCGCTCACCGGGCGGCCGCAGGCGCCGACCGAGTCCGCGGCGGCCCGCTTCGTCGACCTCGACACGCGGCCGACCCGCGAGCTGGTGCGCGCCCTCAACGAGGAGGACGCGACGGTCGCGGCCGCGGTCGCCGAGGCCGGCGACGCGCTGGCCTCCGCGATCGACGCGATCGCCGAGCGCATGGGGCGCGGCGGCAGGCTGGTCTACGCCGGCGCCGGCACCTCCGGGATGCTCGCCGCGCTCGACGCGGCGGAGACCGGGCCGACCTTCGGCTCGCCGCCGGGCGAGGTGCTCGCCCTCGTCGCGGACGGCGAGGCGGGCGAGGACGACGCCGCGGCCGGCGCGGCCGACGTCCGCGTCCTCGAACTGCGACCGGAGGACGCGATCGTCGCCGTGAGTGCGAGCGGCTCGACGCCGTACGCGCTCGGCGCGCTCGAGGCCGCGGCTGGGAGCGGAGCGCTGCGCGTGGCGGTGACCTGTGTCGCGAGAAGCCCGCTCGCCGCCCTGGCCGACCACGCGGTCGAGGCCGTCGTCGGCCCCGAGGTGCTCGCCGGCTCGACGCGGCTCAAGGCAGGCACGGCGCAGAAGCTGATCCTGAACGCGATCTCGACC
>DASZYW010000260.1:0-1729 GCA_035545195.1 Gaiellaceae bacterium | reverse complement strand
GAGCACGCCGCGCGGCTCGCGACGCAGCTGATCGTCGAGACCTCCGGCGCCCGCTGGGTGGGCGAGACCGACGCCAAGGCGACGCTTCCGGAGCGGCCGGTCGTCGAGCTGCGTCCGGAGAGGACGAACGCGCTGCTCGGGATCGAGGTGCCGAAGGAGCGGCAGCACGCGATCCTGCGCAGCCTCGGGTTCGAGGTCGACGGCGCGAAGGTCACGGTCCCGACGTGGCGCTCGCGCGACGTGACGCGCGAGGCCGACGTGATCGAGGAGGTCGCGCGCTTCGTGCTCGACGAGGTGCCGTTCACGCTGCCCGCGCGGCGCGAGGCGATCGGGCGGCTGCCGCGCCTGCTGCGGCTGCGTCGCGACGTCGAGGAAGTGCTCGTCGGGTGCGGGCTGTCGGAGGCGTACACGCCCAGCCTCGTCGCCGACGACCCGGACGCCGGCGCGCTCCGCCTCTCGCTCCCGCTCTCGAGCGACCAGGCGGTGCTGCGCACGACGCTCCTGCCGAGCCTGCTCTCCGCCGCCGAGCGCAACCGGGACGTCGGGAACGAGGACGTCGCGCTGTTCGAGATCGCCCGCGTCTACCTGGCGTCGGGCGAGGAGCTCCCGAACGAGCGCTGGCGGGTCGCGGGCGTGCTCGAGGGCCAGTACGCGGACGCGAAGGGCGTCGTCGACGTCCTCTACGCCGCGCTGCACGCGGAGCTGCGGGTCGAGCGCGGGGAGCACCCGCTGCTTCACCCGGGCAAGACGGGGCGGCTCCCCGAGGGCTGGGTCGGCGAGGTGCACCCCGCGGTCGGCCGCGGCTGGGCGGCCTTCGAGCTCGACCTCGCCGAGCTGGAGGCGGCGCTGCCGGGGCGCGTCGTCTACCGCGACGTGATCAGCTTCCCGTCCGTCCTGCAGGATCTCGCGTTCGTCGTCGACGAGGACGCGCCCGCGGCCGAGCTCGCGGCCGCGATCCGGGAGGCGGGCGGCGAGCTCGTGCGTGACGTCGAGGTGTTCGACGAGTACCGCGGCGAGCAGATCGGCGCGGGGAAGCGCTCGCTCGCGTTTCGCGTCGCCTTCGGCTCGACCGAGCGGACCCTGACCGACGAGGACGTCGCGCCGGTGCGCGCGGCGATCGTCGAGGCGCTGGCGAGGCGCTTCGGCGCCGAGCTGCGCGGCTAGCGGTTCCGGCGGCGGAGCAGCTTCTTCGTCGTCAAGGCGAGCGCGACGACCCCGCCGAGCGCCAGCGGCACCTTCTTCGCCTTGCCGGCGACCTCGCCGAGGTCCTCCCGGAGCACCCCGACGGCGTCGGCCAGCTCCTGCCGCTCCTCCGCCAGCTCCCTCTCGATCCGCTGCTTACCGGCCATCGCGCAACATCTCCGCCGTCCGGCGCGCCTCGTCGATCGCCTGCTCGGGGACCGGCGGCGTGCCCTTGCGCAACAGGACGATTCCCGCCACTCCGAGCGCTGTCGCGACGAGGAGCGTCCCGCCGGCCATGACGAGGATCGCCAGCCAGGTCGCGAGCACGAGCGCGAGCGCCGCGGTCGCCGCGGCGACGAGCAGCGTGAGCGCCAGGATCCCCACGATCAGCGAACCGGCGACGAGCCCGATCCCGATGCCGAGCGCGGCGAGCTTCTGCTTGATCTCGGCGAGCGCGAGCTCGGCGGTGAGTCTCCCGACGCCCGCGGCCCGGTCGGCGACGAGCTTCATCGCCTTGCCGAGTCCCGGTTTCTCCGTGGTGCTCACG
>DASZYW010000259.1:0-4683 GCA_035545195.1 Gaiellaceae bacterium | reverse complement strand
GTGGAAGACGCGGGTGCCTGCCCGGAGCAGCACCTCGACCTGCTCGCCGAGGTTCGCGAAGTCGGCGGCGTAGAGGGACGGTTCGATCTCGACGGTGCGGATCCAGTCGCGCCAGGCCACAGCCCCTGGATCGTACGACGTTCAGTCGACGGCGAGGCGCGCGATGAAGAAGCCGCTCGTCCCGTGGACGTGGGGGAGCGTGAGCAGGAACTCGGGCCGGCGCGGGTGCGCGAACGCGGGCCACTCCTCGCCGAGCGGGAGCACGCGCAGCCCGCTCGCCTCGACGACCGCCTCGTTCTCGTCGGGGTTGATCGTGCAGACCGAGTAGAGGACGGTGCCACCGGGGCGGACGCGCTCCGCGGCGGAGCGCAGGAGCGCGAGCTGGAGTTCGGGGAGCGGCCGAGCGCGCCAGCGCAGGTCGGGCCGCCGGCCGAGCACGCCGAGCCCGGAGCAGGGCGCGTCGACGAGCGCCCGGTCGAAGCCGGTCAGCTCGGGCGGAAGCGCGGTGCCGTCGGCCTCGACGACGGTGACGGCGTCGCGGCCCTGCGCGGCGAGGTTGGCGCGCAGCTCGCTCGCGCGGCCGGGGTCGAGCTCGACCGCGGTCACCTCGCCGGCGAGCTGGCCGGTCTTGCCGCCGGGCGCGGCGCAGAGGTCGAGCACGCGCTCGCCCTCGCGGGCGCCGACGCAGAGGCCTGCGAGCTGGGAGCCGCGGCTCTGCGGCCAGACCTTCCCGTCGGCGACGGCGAGGTCGTCGACGCGCGCGACCCGGTAGGCGCCGGGCACGTCGGTCGGCTCCGCGCCCGGCGGCGGGTCGCCGACGATCACGCGGATCACGGTCTCGAGCGGCTCGTTCATGGCGCGCTCCAGCGCGACCGCGCCCGGCTCGCTGAGGGCGCGCACGAACGTCTCGTGGATCCAGTCCGGGTACGACTCCTTCAGCGGCCCCTCGGGCAGCGCCGCCAGCAGCTCGCGGATCCCGGCGTCGACGCGACGCATGACGGCGTTCGTGAAGGGGACGGCGCGCTCGAGCCGGGCGCGGCGGACGAGCTCGACCGACTCGTTGACGGCCGCGTGGGAGGCGGTGTCGGTGTAGCCGAGCTGGTAGGCGCCGAGCCGCAGCGCTGCGCGCACCGGCGGGTCGAGCTTGTGGACGGGGCGCTTCCCGAGCGTGCCGATCGCGTGGTCGAGCGTCCGGACGCGCTGGACGGCGCCGTAGGCGAGCCGCTGCGCGAAGGCGCGCTCGCGCTCGTCCAGCCCCTCGGCGGCGGTACGGAAGGCGCGGTCGGCGTAGGCGTCCTGCTCGAAGACGCGCAGCAGCGTCTCGTACGCGGCGCGCCGCGCCGGGCTAATCGCGCTTGCCACGGAGATACGCCTCGTAGGGCATCCGCTTCCCGCCGGCGGGCTGCACCTCGAGCGGCTCGAACGCGCCGTCCTCCCCCACGCGCGCCTTCCAGACGAGCAGGTCGCCGAGCCGGGCGCCGATGTGCGGGGAGAGGGCGCGGACGCGGTTCACGCTCTCCTGCGCCGGCGCGCTCGGGTCGAGCACGCGATCCTCGGGGCGGATCTTCTCGGCGTAGGTGACGCCGTCGTCGGGCTGCGGCGCGAACTCGGGGTGCGCGAGCACGTCGTCGAGCAGCCGCGCCGCCACCTCGGCGGCGCGCGCGTAGACCGCGCCGGTGTCGTCCTCCGGCCCGACCGGGAACGCCTCCTGGGCGGCGATCGGCCCGGCGTCGAGCGCCTCGACCGTCTCGTGGATCGTGACGCCGGTCTCCGCGTCGCCCGCGAGCAGCGCGCGCTCGACCGGCGCCGCGCCGCGCCAGCGCGGCAGGAGCGAGGGATGGACGTTGAGCCAGAGCCCGCGCTCGAGCAGCGCCGGCGGGATCAGCAGCCCGTAGGCGCAGACGACGACGGTGTCTGCGGCGAGCTCCACGTCGCCGTCGAGGCGGGCGGGCTGCGCGACGGGGATGCCGAGCCGGTCGGCGGTCTCCTTCGCGGGCGTCGCGCCGACGTGGCGGCCGCGCCCGCGCGGCTTGTCCGGCCGGGTCAGGAGCTGGACGACGTCGTGGCGCTGCGCCAGCCGCTCGAGCACGTCGGCGCCGAAGGGCGCGCTCGCCGCGACGGCGATCTCCACTAGGAGAGGACGATGCGGGGCCGCAGGAGCGAGAGCGCCTCGCGCCGCGCCTCCGGCGTCGTCCGGTCGAGGATCAGCACCCCGTCGAGATGGTCGGCCTCGTGCTGGGCGCAGCGGCCCCACGGCTCCTCGAGCTCGTAGCGCACGTCGGCGCCGTTCTCGTCTTGGCCGGTGAGGACGACCTCGGTCGCGCGCTCGACCGGCAGGAGCACGCCCTGGATCGAGAGGCAGCCCTCGTCCTCGACTGTCGTCTCGTTGCCGCGCGCCTCGACCTGCGGGTTGACGACCGCGAGCACGTCGTCCTCGAGCTGGAAGACGAACAGCCGCTGCAGCACGCCGACCTGCGTCGCGGCGAGCCCGGCGCCGTGCGCGTCCTTCATCAGCAGCTTCATCCGCTCGACGAGCCGTCGCAGGTCGTCGTCGAAGTGCTCGACCGGCCGGGCCTGCATCTTCAGGGCGGCGTCGGGGTACTGGCGGATCTGCGCGAGCGCGAGCCGTCGCCGAGCCTCCCGTTCGGGGTCGAGCGGCTCCTTCTCCTCGACGATCTCTCCCTCGATCTCTGCCACAGCGAAGGGAGGGTACCCTCGCAGAGGTGGACCCGAGGACGCTCAAGGAGATCATGAGGCGGCAGGCTGGAAGCGCCGTCGGCGAAGCCGACGACGCCCGGCCGGTAGACCGGGCGCCTGCGGCGCCCCAGGGCGCGACGAAGCCGGAGACGCCCCGCGAGCGGCGCGACCGGGAGACGCTCGAGGCCGACCTGGAGAGCAGCCCGCTCAGGGGCGCGCCGATTCCGCAGCGGCTGCGCAACTTCCGACCGGACGCGGAGTCGGCGGTGCGTGCGCTCGGCGGCCCGACGGCGTGGATGCGGCGCCTGCGCGCGATCGAGGACGCGGTCGACCAGCACGAGCGGCAGCTCGGCGAGGCGTGGCGGGAGCTCGCGGCGGCGGTCCCGGAGCAGGACGAGTTCGCGCGGCTCTGGCTGGAGCACGCGAGACGGTGGAGCTTCGCCGAGGTGAACGAGCTGATCGAGCGCCACAATCGGAACTTCCCGGCCGAGGCGCGGCTGCCGATGGACCCGAAGACGCGCGACTTCGTCCGGATCAACGGGCGCAGCTACCTGCGCGAGCGGCTCGGCGAGGCGTGGATCCTGGAGCGGTTCCCGGCGGATCGCGAGGCCGCGTGCCGTTGATCCGGCCGTTCGTGCCGGAGGACGCGGAGGAGCTGACGGCGCTGCTGGTCGCGAACCGGGAGGCGTTCGAGCCGGTGACGCCGGACCGCCCCGAGGACTGGTACACGCTTCCGTTCCAGCGGCGGCGCCTGGAGGGCTTCCTGGAGCAGGAGGGCTGGTTCTTCGCCATCCTCGACGGGGACGAGATCGCGGGGTCGTTGAACATCGGCGACGTCGTCGGTGGCGCGGTCCAGCTGGCGAACCTCGGCTACTGGGTCGACCGTGCCCGCTATGGTCGCGGGCTCGCGACTCGGGCCGTCGCGGAGGCGTGCGCGTTCGCGTTCGGCGAGGCCGGCCTGCACCGGCTCGAGGCTGGGACGCTGCCGGACAACGTCGCCTCGCAGCGGGTGCTCGAGAAGAACGGCTTCACGCGCTTCGGGGTCGCGCGCGGGCTGGTGCGGATCGGCGGCGAGTGGCGCGACCACGTGCTCTTCGAGCGGCTGGCGACCGACTAGACCGACTGCGGGTCGACGTCCACGACTGCGGTGAGGCCGGCGCGTCGCATCGCGGGCGCCGCGGCGGCGAGGAGCGCGGCGGCGCGTGAGGCGAGGGCGCGCGGTGTGTCGGTCTTGGCGACGAGCTGGGCGCGCTGACGGTTGCGGAGCCGGAGCAGCGGCGCGGGGCCGAGCAGCTCGTGGCCGGGGAGCCCGGCCTTCAGCTCCTCGAGGGCGCGGGTCGCGTCGGCGAGGTCGGGGCCGGAGACGACGATCCGGACGAGGTGGCGGAAGGGCGGGTAGCCGAGCGCGCGCCGCCGCTCCAGCTCTCCTGCGAGGAAGCCTGCGACGTCGTGGCGCGCGGCGAACTCGACGGCGCGGGACTCCGGCTGGAAGGTCTGGACGAGGACGCGCCCGGGAGCGTCGCGGCCGCTGCGGCCGGCGAGCTGGGTGAGGAGCTGGAAGGTGCGTTCCTCGGCGCGGAAGTCCGGCAGGCCGAGCCCGGTGTCGGCGTCGACGACCGCGGCGAGCTCGACGCCGCTGAAGTGGTGTCCCTTCGCGACCATCTGCGTCCCGACGAGGACGGCCCGGTCGGCGGCGGCGAAGCGCTCGAGCGCGACGCGCAACTGCTCGGGCTTCTCGACGGCGTCGGCGTCGAGCCGGATCCGCTCCAGCTCGGGGACGTGCTTCTCGAGCTCGCGCTCGAGCCGCTGCGTGCCGGCGCCGATGCGGGCGAGGTCGGCGGAGCCGCAGGCCGGGCACGTCTCTCCCACCGGCTCGACGGCGCCGCAGTGGTGGCAGCGGAGGGTGGCGTCGCCGTGGAGCGTGAGGGCGACGTCGCAGTTGCGGCAGCGCCGGGTCGCGCCGCAGGCGCGGCAGTGGAGCGCGGG
>DASZYW010000258.1:0-8700 GCA_035545195.1 Gaiellaceae bacterium | reverse complement strand
TTCTGGTTCCGCTCGATCTACTTCCGCGAGCCGAGCGGCGTCCTCTTCGAGATCGCGACGCTCGGGCCGGGGTTCGCGACCGACGAGGATCCCGCGCATCTCGGCGAGAAGCTGATCCTGCCGCCGGCGTTCGAGCACCTGCGGGAGAAGGTCGAGCCCCTGCTGACGCCGCTGCCCGACCCGCGCGCCGGTCGGCCGGCCTCGTAGTGCTGGAGGCGCTGGAGCGGCCGGCGCGCGGCGAGCCTGCGGGCGCGCTGGTGCTGCTACACGGGCGCGGCGCCGACGAGCGCGACCTCTTCCCGTTGCTCGACGCGATCGACCCGGAGCGGCGCCTGCACGGGTTCACGCCCCGCGCGCCGCTCTCGCTGCCGCCCGGCGGCGCGCACTGGTACTCGGTGCCGCGCGTCGGCTTCCCGGACCCGGAGACGTTCGCCTACGGCTACGGGGAGCTGACCGCGTGGCTCGACGCGCTCCCGTTCCCGCCCGGGCGGATGCTGCTCGGCGGCTTCTCGCAGGGGGCGGTGATGAGCTACGCGTCCGGGCTCGGCGCCGGACGGCCGCGGCCTGCGGCGATCGCCGCGCTGAGCGGGTTCCTGCCCGAGGTCGAGAGCTGGTCGCTCGGCGCCGACGCTCCCTTCCCGCCGGTCTACGCGGCGCACGGCGTCCACGACGACGTGATCCCGATCGCGTTCGGCCGCCAGGCGAGGGACCGGCTCGCGGCGGCCGGCGCCGAGGTGGACTGGCACGAGTTCCCCGGCGGGCACTGGGTCGACCCGGCTTCGCTGCCGGCGCTGCAGGAGCTAGCGGCCCGGCTCGGGTAGCGAGCTCGTGTCCACGACCTCGAAGTCGGCGCCGGTCAGCCGGCCGAGGGAGTGCAGGTCGTCGTTCGACCAGTGCGGGTCGGGCGCGCCGCTGACGTACCAGGGCGAGCCGTTGTCGGCCAGGATCATCCCGTAGCGCTGCAGCGCGCGGAGCACGACGCGCGTCTGCCTCGGGAACGACGCGACGTTCACGGTCGCCTTCAGCCGCACGCGGAGGCCCATCGGCGGCAGCGCCGGGTCGTTCGACGAGGACGCCTCGTGCCGCGCCGGGTACACGTAGGCGGCCCGCGTCCGCGGCGCCGTGAACCGCAGCGCATGGTCGATCACGCCGCGCTTGACCTCGTCCCAGCGCGCCAGCCCGGGGAAGATCGGCAGCCCGGCCGCATCCGCGGACGTCCAGCCGGCCGGGCGGAGCTTGTTCGAGCGGAGGCTCCAGACCGCGCCCGACCCCGCCTTCCAGCCGCCGCCGGCCTTCGGGTAGAGGGCGTACAGCTCGTAGAGCTTGCAGGCGCTCCGGTCGAGCAGGATCGCGTGCCGGTCGCCGTCCGACTGGCGGCCGCCCTCGATGTGGACGCTCCTCGGGATCGGGTAGCGCACGCGGTCGGACTCGTCCGCGTAGTCGAACGTGACGCTCGAGCGCGGCGTCGTCTTCGAGACGACGTCGAACGGGATCCCGATCGGCGCGCCGTCCCAGAGACCCGAGCCGAAGTCGGCGTGCGCGTGCGCGGTCAGCCCGATCGAGGCGATCAGCTGCGCCGAGTCCGCGGCGACGGGGAGCGAGTCGACGCGCTGGTTCCACGGGTTGTTCGCGGGGAAGATCGGGCAGGCGGGGGCGGCCGGCACACGGAGGGCGCGCGCCTGCGACGCCGTCACGGCGGCGAGGGCGAGCAGTGCGGCAGCGAGGGCGACGCGACGCACGCACGGCATGGTGCCCGAGGAATTAGATTCCCGTGTTGATGGTTGCGGCCCATCGCGTGCTCGTCGTCGACGACGACGGCGACATCCGGACCCTGCTCGGGCTCCTCCTCGAGAGCGCCGGCTACGAGGTCGAGGCGTGCGCCGACGGCCTCGAGGCGCTCGACCGCTTCCACCGGCAGCCGGCCGACGTCGTGCTCCTCGACGTGAACCTGCCGGAGCTGAGCGGCTTCGCGACGCTCGAGCGGCTCCGCGACGTGAGCGACGTGCCCGTGATCCTGCTCACGTCGCGCGGCACCGAGATCGACAAGGTGCGCGGCTTCCAGGCCGGCGCCGACGACTTCGTGATCAAGCCGTTCGGCCGCCAGGAGCTGCTGGCGCGGATCGAGGCGCAGCTGCGCCGGACGCCGGGCTCGGCGCCGTCCGACCGGTACGCGGACAGCGGGCTCACGGTCGACTTCGCGCACCGGCTCGTGATCCGCGGTGGGTTGCCGGTCCGCCTGACGCCGCTCGAGTTCCGCCTGCTGGCCGCGCTCGTCCGCCGCGCCGGCCAGGTGGTGAGCGTCGACGAGCTGCTCGCCGAAGGGTGGGGGACGACCGCAGGGGTGAGCCCGTCGCAGGTGAAGCTCTACGTCTCGTACCTGCGCAAGAAGGGGATCCCGGTCGAGAACGTGCGCGGCTTTGGGTACCGCTACGCGCCGCCCGCCTGAACCTCCGCGGGCACGCGCACCGGCAGCGTCACCGTCACCGTCGTCCCCGCTCCCTCCTGGCTCTGCAGCGAGATCGAGCCGCCGTGCTCCTCGACGATCGCCTGCGCGATCGCGAGCCCGAGCCCCGTGCCGGGAATCGCCCGGCGCGTCGCGGTCGAGGCGCGGAAGAAGCGGGAGAAGAGCTGCTCCTGCTCGCTCGCGGGGATGCCGACGCCGGTGTCGGCGACGGAGATGCGCGCCCACGACTCGTCGGCGCTCGTCGAGACGGTGACCGTCCCGCCGCGCTCGGTGAACTTGATCGCGTTCGAGACGAGGTTGTCGACCACCTGGCTCATGCGGAGCCCGTCGGCGTGGACGGGCGGCGAGTCGTCCGAGCGCAGCTCGAGCGCCACGCCCTTCTCCTCGGCGGCGGGGCGTGCCGACTCGGCTGCGGCGGCGGCGAGCTCGGCGAGGTCGATCGGCGTGGGGCGCAGCTCCAGCCGCCGCGCCTCGATCTGCGCCACGAGCAGCAGGTCCTCGACGATCCGCTGCAGGCGGCCCGTGCTGCGCCGGATCACGGAGAGGTAGTTGCGGCCCGACTCGCCGAGCGCCTCCTCCTCGTCGCTGAGCAGCTCGAGGAAGCCGGAGATCGAGGTGAGCGGAGTGCGCAGCTCGTGCGAGACGGCGGCCACGAACGCGTCGCGCAGCCGGTCGAGCTCGCGGTCGGCAGTCACCTCCCGCAGCGTCCAGATGCGCCCCGCGAACGAGCCGTCGGGGTTCTCGACCGGCGCCGTGTAGCCCCGGAAGACGCGGCCGCTCCCCTTCAGCTCGAACTCGTCCACGCTGACCGCGTCCGGTGTGCGCGCCAGCGTCTCCATCCGCTCGCGGTACCGCTCCGGCTCGGTCATGCGGTGGGAGATCGCGATCAGCCGCTCCGGCACGGTCCCGGTCGGCGGCAGCCCCATCTCGCCGCTGATCTGGCGCAGCGGCCGGTTCGAGATCAGGACGTTGCCCTCCGCGTCGGTGAGGCAGATGCCGTCGAGCGTCGCGTCGATCAGCGAGCTCTGCAACGCGGCGACGAGCCGCTGCGAGCGCTCGGACTCGCGCAGCCGCCGGCCGCCCATCCCGGAGCCGATCCCGAGCACCGCGAGGATCCCCAGCCGGATCACGATCTGCACCCAGGTCGGGTTGACGGTCGAGTTCTGCAGCGTCGCCAGCTCCCAGAACCCGACCGCGGCGACCGCGAAGGGGAGCGAGGCGAGCTCCCCGAGGTCGAAGCCGAGCAGCGCGATCCACGGCGCGAACGCCACCGTGCCCAGCTGCACCTGCAGGTCGAAGCCGGCCATCAGCCCGTACGTCGCGAAGAGGCCGGCGATCGAGAAGGCGATCCGGACGAGCCGCCGGTCCAGCAGATGGGCGAAGCGGTTCACTGGGGTGGCGCGATCGTAGACGAGCGGTCAGGCCCGCTTCTCGTCCCGCACGGTCAGGTGCGCGAAGACGAAGCAGCCTGCGAGCAGCCCGAGCAGGAGCGGCGAGCGCAGCCAGCGGAGCACGAGCAGCGCGTTCGGGATCCGGAGCGCCTTCGCGCCGACGATGTCCTGCGGCGTCGGCCGCCAGACGTCCGGCGCCGTCCGGTTGTCGCCCTGGACGAGGAAGCCGTGCACCGCGTCGCCGCCGATGATCCGGTGGATCACCTGGGCGCCCGCCATCGGGTCGCCCTTCGGCACGCGATAGGCGATCACCTGGCCGACGTGGTAGCTCGACTTCCGCTCGACGAGGACGAGGTCGCCCGTGTGGTAGTGCGGCCACATGCTCCGGCCGGAGACGAGGACGTAGCCGGCCGAGCCTCCGAGCGCCTGGGGGCGCAGGTAGGCGGCCCAGAGCACGACCACGAGCGCGGTGGCCGCGACGGCGAGCAGGTTGACCGCGATCCGACCGAGCTCGCGCCGCGACGGGAGCGCGGGCTCCACGAGCGGCGGGACGAGGACGAGCTGCGCGACCGCCGGGGCCGCGGGCAGCGGCTCGTGCTCGGCGACGCGTGCGGGAGCGGCGCTACTTCTCATAGTTGATCGTGAGCGTGGGGCGGTTGGCGCTCGTGCCGTTCTCGGAGGAGGCGAAGGTCGACGTCTGCGTACCGGAGACGGCGCCCAGGTCGTCGATCGCCCAGCCGTAGTTCGCGGACGAGCTCTTGATCTTCGCGTCGACGTCGACGGTGACCGGGATCGCGAGCGTGACGTTGTTCTTCGTCCCGGTCTCGACGGTGGTCGTGGTCGCGCCGTAGCCGAGGCCGACCGCGTCGGTCCACGTCAGCGACTCCGTCCACTGGCTCGTCACCGGGGTGACGGTCAGGACGCGGTTCTGCACCGGGTGCGTCGTGAGGCGCAGGCTGAGCGTCGCCGAGTCGGCGCCGCCGGTGGCCGGCAGGTTGCAGCTGGAGAGATCGAAGGAGACGAAGACCGCGTGCAGCTTCCCGGACGCCGACTGGACGTTCATCGTCGTCGCCGAGCCGCTCGAAGTCGTCGCGTGATCCTGCTGGACGTAGGTGTCGCTCGTCTGGGTCGAGCCGCTGAGGGTGCAGGTGCCCTTGGTCAGGGTCTGCGCTCCGCCCCAGAGGTGGAGCGAGCCGACCGGGAGCGTCGCCGCGTAGCCGGCCGCGGTGCCGACGCCGGTCAGGGCGGCGAGCAGGACGAGGGTGCGGCGCAGCGTCTTCATCCCTGCACCGCGAAGGCGTAGCCGCCGAGGTTCGACGCGGCGACCGTGCCGAGGCTCGTGAACGTCGCCGTGCAGGTGGTCCCGCAGGAGCCGATCGTCGCGGTCGCCGAGGCGAGCGCGCTGTTGCCGCTGCCGGTGAGCGTGAGGCTCAGCCGGGCGCCGCTGCACGCGGCGGGGATGCCGGCGACGTCGACCTCAGTGACGTTGCCGGAGTTGTCGACGGTGCGGGTGGCGGAGAGCGAGGAGACGCCGCACGACGTCACGGCGCTGTTGCCGGCGGCGAGACTCGAGGAGCCCACCACGAGCGTGGCGGCGGCGCCGACGGCGGCGAACGTCGCCAGCACCGCGAGCGCCAGACCGAACGTGGTGGAGAAGAGTCTCATCGTGTGTCGTGTCGGTGTGGGGCGGCCTCTCGGCCGGGGCGCCGCCGCAGCGCGCCCCGGCCTCGTGGCCTGTCCTCCGTCAGAGCCCGCCGTTTCCCTAGCCGTTGATGGCGATCGAGACGCCGGTGACCTGGGTGGAGTCCGGGTTCGCGCTCAGGCTGCCGATGGCGACCTGCGTGTTCGAGCCGGCGGAGTTGTACGTGCCGCTGCCGGTCGCGAGGCTGGCGTTGCCGCTGCCCGTGAGCGTGACCATGACGGTCTTGCCGTTGCAGTTCGCGTCCATGCCGGTGACCGTGACGCCGCTCACCTTGTAGCTGTGCAGGGTCGCGTCGTACGCGAGCGTGTAGGTGCCGGTCGGCGTGCCGCTCTGCTGGCACGAGGCGACCGTCGCGTTGCCGGCGCTGAGGACGTTCGCGTTCACGTTCAGGGTGGCCGCGAAGCCGTAGACCGCGCCGAAGATCGTGAGCGCCAGGATCGCCGCGACGATCGTCCGCTTCCTGGCGATTGTCTTGAGAGCCTTCATGGTGTCCGTTTCCTCCTGAGTGGGGTCTGTCGGTGGACAGCCCACACCTTGCGGGAGCGCGGATGGAGAAACGGGGGCGCCGCGGTATGCCGCTTGTATGTGTTGAAAGTCACCCTTGTGGGGGAGGGAGGACGACCGCGGGATACCTCCCGCGCACCTCGTCCACGAACGCGGCGAGCCGGTCGGCGAGCGCCGGGTCGGCGATCTCGAGCACGTTCTCCGCGTTCTCCTCGCCCGAGTGGGAGAGGTTGAAGCTGCCGACGAAGACGACGTCGTCGGCGACCGTGAGCTTCGCGTGCATGTAGTCGTGCACCGAGCCGGGCCGGTACGGCGTCGACTGCTTGCCTGAGAACGGCGCCTTCGCGAGCGTCGTCCGCAGGAGCGGCTCCTTCCAGGAGACGTTGCCGTTCTCCTCCCACTGGCGGATCACCTCGCGCACCTGCGTCGCGTCGACGACGCCGGCCAGGTCGACCTTCCCGTCCGAGGCGACCTGAGCGAGCGTGGCGAGGATCGGGGCCGAGCTGAGCACCGGCGAGGCGATCCGGATCCGCCGCTGCGCCGACCCGATCGCCTTCGCGATCCGGTGCGCGAGCTTCTCGCCGCGGCCCGGGCAGAACCAGGCGCGGAGGCCGTCGGCGACCGGCGCCGTGTCGACCTTGCCGGTGCGGGAGACGTCGCGCGTCGTCCAGAGCTGCTCGAAGTCGGTCAGGTAGCGCGCCGCGAGCGAGCCGGAGAGGACGGTCACGATCACGTTCTCCTCGCGCGTCCACGAGTCGCCCGTCCAGTTCGTCGAGCCGGTCCAGACCGCGGCGCGGTCGCGGATGACGTACTTGTGGTGCATCAGGTCTGGGATGCCGGGGATCGCCCTCGTCTCGACCGGCAGCTGCTCGACCCAGGCGGGATCGGTCTGCGGCGGCGGCGGGACCGGGGCCTTCTTCCCGTGGTCGACGTTGTAGGCGAGCCGCACCTGCACGCCGCGCGCCTGGACGGCCCGGACGGCGTCGCCGACGAGCGCCTCGCACGCGGGCGGCAGGTTGAAGTCGTAGATCGCGATCTCGAGGCTCTGCCGAGCGGCCCCGAGGAAGTCGGCGAGGGCGGCGGCGATCTCCTCCGGCCGCTGCCCGCCGTCGCTCAGCGTCCGGACTTCGACGCCGTCCACTCGGCCTTGTGGGCCTTCTTGGCCGCCTGGTAGTCGGCGAGCGCCTGCGCGGAGTCGACGTCGCCGAGCGTCGGATGGGACGGGACGAGCTCGCGCGCCTGCTCGACGCCGAAGCGGTTCGCGAGCACGGAGCCGAGCGACTTGATCTTCATCTCGCCGAAGCCGGGCAGGGCGCCGATCCGCTTGCGCAGGTCCTTCGCGTCGGCGGCCTCCGTCCAGAGGCGGGAGGCGTCGCCGCCGTACTCGTCGCGCACGTGCTCGGCGAGGGTGCGGACGCGCTCCGCCATCGAGCCGGGGAAGCGGTGGATCGCCGGCTTCTCGCGGAAGACGGGCTCCAGGTCGGCGGCCGCGACCTTGGCGGGGTCGAGCGAGCCGAGGCGCTGCTGCAGGCGCAGCGGCCCGAGGAATGCCTGCTGGACGGTGACCTGCTGGTCGAGCGCGAAGCCGACGAGGAGCGCGAACGGGTTGCGCGCGAGCAGCCGGCACGCCTCCTCGTCGTCGGTGAACCAGAGCGCGTCGGGCACGGGAGTGATCCTACGTCGAGTGGGGGGCCGGCTGGATCAGCCCCAGCTCCTCGTAGCGCTCGAACGCCTCGCGCCAGCGCCGGTCGGCGCCGGCGAGCGGCGCGAGTGCCCGGGCGACGCCGTCGCGGTCACCGCGCCGCGATTCGGCGAGCGCGGCCGTGAGCGCGACCTCCTCCGCGCCGAGCCCGGCGGCGCGCGCGAGCTCGACCTCGGCGGCGGTGTCCGTGTCGGGGCCGAAGGCGGCTCGGCGGCGGCGAGTCGCATGCAGCCGGTGGATGCGGCGCAGCTCCGGGAGCGGCTCGGGATGGTCCTCGACGCGGAAGGCGACCGTCTGCCACGGCGGGTCGGCCGGGTCGCCGGAGGCGAGGACGAGCGCCGCGGCCTGCCGTCCGTGGAAGTCGCCGCCCGCCGCCTCGCCCGCGTCGAGCGCGGCGAGCAGCCGCTCCGCGAGCGAGCCCGTCGCGGCCGCGAACGCCTCCGCCGCCGCGGGCCAGACCTCCGGCGAGCCGAGCATGTTCCCCTGCGTCGAGAGGCCGGGCGCGGCGAGGTGGCCGCAGTCGGGGATGCAGCGGTCGCCGGTGTGCGCGGCGGTGCGGCCGTCGGCGGCGAGGAAGGCGACCTGCCGGTACTCGCGCCGCTCGTCCTCGGTGAGCAGCTCCGCGAGCGCGTCCGCCGGGTCGCGTCCGGCCGCGAGCAGGTCGAGGCCGCGCGGGCCGTAGCCGGCCTCGGTGAACGACTGCGTCGCGACCGCCCCGACGCCGGGCCGCGCCCAGATGCAGCTGCCGAGGCCGAGCGAGCGCGACGCGACCGCGGCTCCCAGCTCGCCCGTCTCCGGGTCGCGGGCGACGATCGAGTAGGTCACGCCGCCGAGCCTAGCCTGGAACACACGTTCGGCGCTACGCTCGCGGGATGAGCGCGCTCGACGTCTTCAGCCCCGGGACGCGGGCGTGGTTCGAGCGCGAGTTCCGGACGCC
>DASZYW010000257.1:0-3787 GCA_035545195.1 Gaiellaceae bacterium | reverse complement strand
CGCCGAAGCGGAAGCGCGAGGTGACGAGCTCCACCTCGGCCCCGGCACGCGCGAGCGCCGCCGCGAGCTCGTGGTCGTAGGCGGGCGTGAAGGCGGGCGGATCGGCGAGGACGACGCGCACGACTCGTAGGCTATTTGCCGTGCCGCTGCTCGTCCGCACGTGGAACGTCTTCCACGGCAACGCCGTTCCGCCCGAGCGGGACGCGTTCCTCGAGCAGATGATCCGGCTGGCGGCCGGCGACGACCCCGACGTCGTGTGCCTGCAGGAGCTCCCGGTCTGGGCGCTGGCGCGGCTCGAGACGTGGAGCGGGATGGCGGTCGTCGCCGCGCCGGCGCAACGGCCGGGGCTCGGCCCGCTCCCGTGGCCGGCCGAGGCGGGGCGCGCCGTCACCGACCTCCACCACGGCCTGCTGCGCTCCGCCCTCACCGGCCAGGCGAACGCGGTGCTGGTGGCGCGCCGCCATCGGCCGATCGGAGAGGATTCGCTGGTGCTCAACCCGCCTGCGTTCCGGCGCGCCCAGGCGCGCTCGCTCGGGCTCGACCTCGTCGCTCGGCTCGCGTGGGCGAAGGAGCGCCGCGTCTGCCAGGCCGTGCGGATCGAGCTCGCGGACGGCGGCACGCTCGCGCTCGCGAACCTCCACGCGACGAGCTACGGCGCCGACGACCGGCTCGCGGACGCCGAGCTGCACCGCGCCGCCGTGTTCCTCGAGACGTTCGCGCGCAGCGGCGAGCCCGTCGTGCTCGCGGGCGACACGAACGTCGAGCCGGGGCGCTCGGCGACGCTCGAGCAGCTCGCCGCGGAGGGCTTCTCGACGCCGGCGCCCGGCATCGACCAGATCCTCGCGCGCGGCCTGCGAGCATCGGCGCCTGAGACCTGGCCGGTCGAGCGGCGCACCGTCGACGGCCGCGTCCTCTCCGACCACGCCCCGGTGGAGGTGACGCTGGGATGACGTTCGAGGAGGCCCGCGCGCAGTTCCCCGTCCTCGAGCGCTTCGCGTACCTGCAGGCGGGGACGAACGGGCCGCTGGCCCGGGCGACGGTCGCGGCGATGGCGGCACAGGAGCAGGACGACCTGACCGAGGGCCGCAGCGGCGCGGAGTACTTCGAGCGGATGCTCGCGCTGCGCGAGGACGTGCGCGCCGGCATTGCCGCGATCCTCGGCGTCGATCCGGCCTCGGTGGCGCTGACCGACTCGACGACGCGCGGCTGCGCGCTCGCCTTCGCCGGGCTCGGCCTGACGAACCAGGACGAGGTCGTGACGACGGACCACGAGCACTTCGGGATGACGGGGCCGCTCTACGCGACCGGCGCCCGGATCGTGATCGTGGACGCGGACGAGGACGCGCTGATCGCCGCGGTCACGCCGCGGACGAAGCTGATCGCCACCTCGCAGGTGCTCTGGACGACCGGCCGCAAGCTCGACCTCCACCGCGTCCGGGCCGAGACGGGCATCCCGGTCCTCGTCGACGGCGCCCAGTCGGCGGGCGCGATCCCGATCGAGGTCGGCGAGCTGGACCTCTACACCGTCTCGGCGCAGAAGTGGCTCTGCGGGCCGGAGTCGACCGGCGCGCTCTACGTCGCCGACCCGACCTCGCTGCGCGTCAAGCAGCCGTCCTACATGTCGCAGGACTCGTACGAGCCGTCGGGCGCGTTCGTCCCGAAGGAGGGCGCGAAGCGCTTCGACTCGGGCTGGATCCCCGTCCCGAGCCTCGTCGGCCTGCTCGCCGCGCTCGGCACGCGGCCCGAGTGGGCGTACGAGCGCGCCGCCGAGGCTGCGGCGCGCTGCCGCGAGCTGCTCGAGCCGCTGGTCGACGTCGTCACCCCGCCAGGCCACTCGACGCTCGTCTCGTTCCACCCGAACGGCGACCCGACCGAGACGGTACGGACGCTGCAGGAGCAGGGCGTGATCGTCCGCGAGCTTCCGGGCCGCAACCTCGTTCGCGCCAGCTGCGGCTGGTGGACGAGCGACGGCGACCTGGAGCGGCTGGCTGACGGTCTCGGCTAGCCGGCGAGCCCGAGCTCGGCCGCGATCGGCTTCAGCGCCTCGACGACCGTCGCGATGTGCTCGTCGAGCTCGACGCCGAGCTCCTCGGCGCCCTTGTAGACGTCCTCGCGGTGCACGCCCGCGGCGAACGACGGCTGCTTGAGCTTCTTGCGCACCGACTTAGGCTCCAGCCCCTCGAGGCCGGTCGGCCGGACGAGCGCGCAGGCGTGGACGAAGCCGCTCAGCTCGTCGCAGGCGAACAGCGCCTTCTTGAGCGGCGTGTCGCGCGGGAGCCCGAGGTGCTCGGCGTGCGAGAGCACGGTCTCGACCACCTCTTCTGGGTAGCCCTCCTCGCGCAGGATCGGCGCGCCGTCCTGCGGGTGCTTGTCGAGCGTCGGGTGCATCTCGTAGTCGAAGTCGTGCAGGAGCGCGGCGACGCGCCAGAGCTCCTCGTCGCCGCCGAGCTTGCGCGCGTACGCGGCGGTGGACGCCTCGACGGCGAGCGCGTGCCGGAGCAGCGACTCGCTCTTCGTGTACGTCGTCAGCGTCTGCCAGGCCTGCTCGCGGGTGGGATCCATGCCGGGGCTACGATACCGGCCTCATGGCCGTGAGAACCGCGCCCGAGGCTCTCGTGATCGAGGGCCGGAAGCAGCTGAACGGCCGGATCCGGACGGCCGGGAACAAGAACGGCGCGCTGCCGATCCTCGCCGCGTGCCTGCTCGCCGACGGGCCGGTGCAGCTCTCGAACGTCCCCAGGATCCGGGACGTCGAGACGATGATCGAGCTGCTCAACGGGACCGGCGCCGCCGCGGACTGGACCGGCCCGAACGACGTCCGCGTCGACGCGTCGGGCGTCTCGTCGCCGGACATCGACGCGGCCCTCGCCGAGCGGATCCGCGCCTCCTTCCTGCTCGCGGGCCCGCTGCTCGCGCGGCTCGGCCGCGCCAGCGTCCCGCCGCCGGGCGGCGACGTGATCGGCCGCCGGCGGCTCGACCCGCACATCCACGCGCTCGAGCAGCTCGGCACCGAGATCGAGCTCGGCAGCCGCTACGAGATGCGTGCGCCGAACGGCCTCCGCGGCTGCGAGATCTTCCTCGACGAAGCGAGCGTGATGGCGACCGAGAACGCGATCATGGCCGCCGCGCTCAGCCCCGGCGAGACGGTGATCGGGAACGCCGCCTGCGAGCCGCACGTCCAGGATCTCTGCCGCTTCCTCGTCTCGCTCGGGGCGCAGATCGACGGGATCGAGTCGAACGTGCTGCGGATCCACGGCGTCGAGAGCCTGCGCGGCGGCGAGTGGGCGATCGGCCCGGAGCACATCGAGGTGGGGAGCTTCATCGGCCTCGCCGCGGTCACCGACAGCGACGTGACGATCGAGGGCGTGAAGCCGGCCGACCTGCGCTCGATCCTGTTCGCCTTCCAGCGGCTCGGCGTCGAGGTCGAGCTCGGCGAGGACTGGCTGCGCGTGCCGCCGCACCAGGAGCTCGTGATCCAGAACGACCTCGGCGAGCAGATCCCGAAGATCGAGGACGGTCCCTGGCCGGCGTTCCCGGCCGACCTCACGTCGATCGTCGTCGCCGTCGCGACGCAGGCGTGGGGGACGGTGCTCGTCTTCGAGAAGATGTTCGAGAACCGGCTCTTCTTCGTGGACAAGCTCGTCTCGATGGGCGCGAAGATCATCGTCTGCGACCCGCACCGCGTCGTCGTCACGGGCCCGTCCCGGCTCTACGGCCAGCGGCTGACCAGTCCGGACATCCGCGCCGGCATGGCGATGCTGATCGCGGCACTGTGCGCCGAGGGCCG
>DASZYW010000256.1:0-2217 GCA_035545195.1 Gaiellaceae bacterium | reverse complement strand
CCACCAGGGCGAGCTGCTCGGGGAGATCCGGGCGGCGCACGCGGAGGAGCTGCTCGCGGCCGGCAGCTTCGAGGGCGGGATCGTCCCGAAGCTGCTCGCCGCCGTTCGCGCCGCCAAGCACGGGCTCGTCGCGGAGATCGGAGAGACGGCGGTGCTCGCATGAGCGCCGTGACCGAGAGCGCGCTGCTGCCGGTCTACCCGCCGGTGCCGGTGTCCTTCGTCGAGGGGGACGGGATGTGGCTCGTGGACGGCGACGGCCGCCGCTACCTCGACTTCGCGGCCGGGATCGCGGTCGTCTCGCTCGGCCACCGGCACCCGGCGCCGCTCGCCGCCGCGCACGCGCAGCTCGACCGGCTCTGGCACGCCTCGAACCTCTTCGGCACCGAGCCTGCGGCCGCGCTCGCCCCGAAGCTGAGCGATCGCTTCGGCGGCGCGCAGGCGTTCTTCTGCAACTCCGGCGCCGAGGCGAACGAGGCCGCGCTCAAGTACGCGCGCAAGGCGACCGGGAAGACCGGCGTGATCGCGCTGAGCGGCGGCTTCCACGGCCGCACGACCGGTGCGCTCGCCGCCACCGGCCAGCCTGCGAAGCGCGCCGCGTTCGAGCCGCTGCTCGACGGCATCCGCTTCGCCGAGCCCAACGACCTCGCCTCTCTGCACGCCGCCTCCGGTGAGGACGTCGGCCTGATCCTGCTCGAGCCGGTGCTCGGCGAGGGCGGCGTGATCCCGCTGACCCAGGAGTTCGCCGCTGCGGCCCGCGAGCTCACGGACGAGCTCGGCGCGCTCCTCTGCTTCGACGAGGTGCAGACCGGCGTCGGGCGCACGGGCACGTTCTTCGCCTGGGAGCGGCTCGGCGTGAAGCCCGACCTCGTCACGCTCGCCAAGGCGCTCGCGAACGGGCTCCCGATCGGCGCGCTGCTCGTCGCCGACCACGCGACGGGCGCGTTCCAGCCCGGCGACCACGGCGCCACGTTCGGCGGCAACCCCGTCGCGTGCGCCGCCGCGTGCGCGGTGCTCGACGCAATCGACGATGCGCTGCTGGCATCGGTTCGGGAGAACGGCGCGCGGCTGCTCGCCGGCCTGGCCCCGTTGCCGCACGTCGTCGAGGCGCGCGGCGCCGGCCTGCTCGCCGGCGCGCAGCTCGACCTTCCCGCCGGCGACGTCGTCGCCGCCGCGCTCGACGCCGGCCTCGTCTGCCTCACCTCCGGTCCCGACGTCCTCCGCCTCGCGCCGCCGCTGGTCGTCGGCGCCGACGAGGTCGACCACGCCCTCTCGATCCTCGAGGAGATCCTCTCGTGAACAGACACGAACGCCACGCTGCGATCCAGCGCCTGATCCGCGACCAGCCGATCTCGACCCAGAGCGAGCTCGCCGACGCGCTCCGCGCCGAGGGCCACGAGGTCGTGCAGACCACCGTCTCGCGCGACATCCACGAGCTCGGCCTGCACAAGGTGCGCCACGCGAGCGGCAAGCTCGTTTACGCCTTCCCCGAGGACTCCGGCTGGAACGAGGACGTCTCGGACGCGCTCGCGCGCTGGGCGCTGAGCGTCGAGCCGAGCGGGAACCTCGTCGTCGTGACGACGCCGTACGGCTACGCGCAGGCGCTCGCGCAGGCGATCGACGTCGCGCGCCACCCGCACATCGCCGGGACGGTCGCCGGCGAGAACACCGTGCTGCTCGTCTCGCGGGAGCCGCTCAGCGGCGCGCAGCTCGCGAGCGAGATCGAGGCGCAGCGGAGGGCCGCGTGAGCCTCGTCGAGTCGACCGGCGGCTCGATCCTCGACGCGCTCCCCGTCGGCGAGCGGGTCGGGATCGCCTTCTCGGGCGGCCTCGACACGTCGTGCGCGCTCGCCTGGATGCGCGAGAACGGCGCGATCCCGTACGCGTTCACCGCCGACCTCGGCCAGTACGACGAGCCGGACATCGACGCGGTGCCCGCGAAGGCGCTCCGCTACGGCGCCGAGGAGGCCGTGCTCGTCGACTGCAAGGACGCGCTCGCCCGGGAGGGGCTGGCCGCGCTCCAGTGCGGCGCCTTCCACGTCTCCACCGCCGGCCGCCGCTACTTCAACACGACGCCGCTCGGCCGCGCCGTCACCGGCACGCTGCTCGTCCGCGCGATGGAGGAGTACGGCGTCTCGATCTGGGGCGACGGCTCGACGTACAAGGGCAACGACATCGAGCGCTTCTACCGCTACGGGCTGCTCGCCAACGAGCACCTGCG
>DASZYW010000255.1:0-4008 GCA_035545195.1 Gaiellaceae bacterium | reverse complement strand
AGCAGCGGTCCGACGAGGGCGAGCGAGAGCGCCGGAGCGCGCTGCCAGAGGATCACGAGCGTCAGCGCCGCGGAGACCATGAACGCGAGCGGCGCCGTCGTCTGCTTGAAGTTCTCCCACGCGATCCGGAAGAACGGGCGGCCCGAGTCGGCGGCGACGACCGCGCTGATCAGCGTCAGGTTGACGACCCAGTTGTAGAGCAGCGACGCGATCGTGAGCCTGAGCAGCAGCGCCCCGACCGAGTCGCCGTGGACGACCTGGATCCCGAGCCCGCCGGCCAGCGCCGACAGGCCGAACATCGCCCCGTTGTAGGCGATGCGGATCGGCGGCCTGCGGCCGAGGTTCGCGAGCGTCGGGCCGGTGGCCGCGATCATCACGCCCGCCTCCCAGCCGAGGAGCAGGATCGCGGAGACCGCGAACACGTACCCGAGCGTCACGCCGCCGGAGTCGATCCCCTCGACGGGGACGGGGAAGCGCTCGGCGAGCGTGTAGCCGACGAACAGGCCGACGAAGGCGGCGACGTCGCCGAGCGACGGGCCGTTCGCGACGTAGAGCCACGTCGCGACCACGATCGCCGCCGCTCCCGCGACGCACACGGGAACGACGATCGCGAGAACCTTCGCCGAAACGGAGCGCGAGGCGGTCACCGCCTCGCGCCTACCGAAGATTCGCCTCTTGCGCCGGGTCGAGGTTCCGTCCGGCGAGCTCGCAACTGGTTCGCCGAGCAACCCTCACCTCTCCCACCCCTGGAAGTGTTACGGGAGTCCGCTACCAGCCGTGATTCGTGAGGCCGGAAAGGATCCCCCTGAGCACGCCGCCGTACGCCTGGGCGATGGCCGCCGCGGCGACGAGGGCGAGCACGAGACGGGGCTTCCACTCCAACATGAATTCCTCCAGAGAGCTTCGGACGCCAGAACTAGTGAGATTGTGGGCGTTCGCCCGCCTGCGGGAAATCACCCGAAGGGGGTAACACGCCCGCGGGCTAGGAGAGTCCGGCCTCGCGCAGCGGCCTGCGGCCCCACGCGAACGACTTCGCGTACCACCCGTCGAGGCGGGCGAGCGCGACGCCGTAGCCGGACGAGTGGATGAACCACCCGTTGCCGACGTAGATGCCCATGTGGTCGATCTGGCTGGAGCTCGAGTTCGGGCCCTTGCCGAAGAAGATCACGTCCGCCGGCTGCAGCTTCGCGCGCGGGATCAGCTCCGAGCGCGGCACCTCGACGCTCATCGTGTACGTCGTCCGGCCGCGCAGCGTCGAGGCCAGCGACCCCTCGTCCGGGTAGCTCTGCAGCTTGTAGACGCGCCAGACGAAGCCGGAGCAGTCGTAGCCGCCGGGGGCGCGGATCCCGAACGGCGCCTCGGGGCCGTCGCTCGTGCCGCCCCAGACGTACGGCATGCCGATCTTCGAGAAGGCCACGTCGAGGATCCGCTTCTGCCACTCGGTCAGCGTCGGCAGCGAGAAGTCGTCCGCCAGCTGCTGCACGGCCGCGATCTCCCAGCCGTTCCCCTGCCAGCCGAAGCCGAGGATCTGCGCGGCCGAGTAGGCGGCCTCGGCGCGGGTCGCGGGATCCTGCGGTCGCAGCTCGAGGAAGTCCTCCGCGGCGGGATGGTCGAGGCGCAGCCCGAGTAGGCGCGCGACGACCTCGGAGCCGAAGCGGTCCGGCACCTTCAGCCCGGCCGCCTTCGCGCCGTGCGCGAACTCGAGGCCGGCGCTCGCGAGGCCGAGCGAGGAGACGAGGCGCGAGTCGAGGCCGGTCATCGTGACCGCGCCGGCCGGGTTCGAGACCGCGGGCGGCTTGGCGGGCGGCGGCGCCGGAGTCGGTGCGGGCGTCGTCGCGGTCGGATCGGTCGCGGCCGGATCGGTCGCGGTCGGGTCGGTGCTCGCCGGGTCGGTCGCCGTCGGATCGGTCGCCGTCGGATCGGTGACGGTCGGGTCGGTGGCCGTCGGATCGGTCGCGGCCGGGTCCGTCGTCGTGGGATCGGTGCTCGTGCCCCAGCCCGAGCCGTCGCCCCACCCGGAGCCGCCGGAGCCGTCCCCGGAGGAGTCGCCGGGCGGCGCCACCTCGGGCGGCGCGATCGCCAGCTCGAGCCCGAACGCGAGGTTGGAGAGCGTCTGGCGCGTCAGGGTCGCGGTCGGGCGGAAGGTGCTCACGGTCGACTCGCTGAACAGCCCCTTCGAGAGGTCGAAGCGGATCTGCGGCAGCGCCCAGGTCGCGGCCGCGTTCGACGAATGCGCGGACGCCGCCGCTCCAGCGACGGGAAGCGCAACGGCGGCGACCGCCGCTGCCACCGCAAGACGAAGACTCACGACCCTCACATCGACCTCAATTGCAAAGGACTGTAGCCCTGATTTGGAAAGATGTCAGCATGGGATTCGAGATCGAGCCGGAGCCCGACGAGGCGACGCGGCAGGCGATCCTGGCGGCGCTCGCCGAGGAGGAGTCGGACCACCCCGAGCCTTCTCCCTGGGCCGCGCAGCTCCTCCCCGAGCGGGACGACGCGGCGTAACCCGAGCCCGCCGCGAACCGTTCTTCCTGCATGTGGGAAGAGTGCATCCGCTGCAACGAGGCCCCGGCGGTCGACGAGCTCGGCTACTGCGGCCACTGCCACTGGGCCGTTCGCGCCGAGGTCGAGGAAGGCCTCTACCAGCTGCGCGAATACCTCCGCGGCTGGGCACGGTTCAGCGACTGGTGCGTCGCGCGCGGACTGGCGACTACGCCCGGGTCCTGAACATCGCCGGCGCCGCCCGCGCGTAGTCCAGGCCCGACACCCAGGTCAGGGCGACGGCGACGAGCAGCGCCCACCACGCGATCCGGTGGTCCCACGCGCCCGCGGCCGCGAAGCCGCCGAGGCCGGCCGCGATCGCCTGCGCCCACGTCTTCAGCTTGCCGAGGTCGCGCGCCGCGATCACGATGCCGCGCTCGACCGCGGCCTGGCGGAGGCCGCCGATCAGGAGCTCGCGGACGACGATCGCCGCCACCATCCACGCGGGGACGACGCGCTCGCCCACGAGCATCACGAGCGTGGCGGCGACGAGCACCTTGTCCGCGATCGGGTCGAGCAGCGAGCCGAGCTGCGTCGTCCGCCCGTAGCGGCGGGCGAGCCTGCCGTCGAACCAGTCGGTGCTCATCGCGACGCAGAAGACGGCGGTCGCCCAGTAGGCGTGCGCGTGGAAGTCGACCGCGAACAGCAGCACCACGACGGGCACCGAGAGGGCGCGCGCGATGGTCAGCTGATCGGCGGGGCTCATCTGAAGGGAGAATATGGAGGATGTTCGACAAGGTCCTCGTCGCCAACCGCGGAGAGATCGCGATCCGCGTGTTCCGGACGCTGCGCGAGCTCGGCATCGGCTCGGTCGCCGTCTACTCGGAGGCCGACCGGAACGCGCTCCACGTCTCCTACGCGGACGAGTCGTTCCTGATCGGCCCGCCGCCTGCGGCGGAGAGCTACCTGGTCGTCGAGCGCCTGCTCGAGGCCGCTGCGAAGGCGGGCGCGCAGGCCGTCCATCCCGGCTACGGGTTCCTCGCCGAGAACGCAGCCTTCGCGCAGGCGGTCGAGGACGCGGGGCTCGTCTGGATCGGCCCGCCTCCGGCCGCGATCGAGCTGATGGGGAACAAGACCGCCGCGCGCACGGCGATGCAGCAGGCGGGCGTCCCCATCATCCCGGGCACGACCGATCCCGTCGGTTCCGTCGAGGAGCTGCTGCGGCTGGGCGAGGAGATCGGCTACCCGCTCCTGATCAAGGCGGCGGCGGGAGGCGGCGGGAAGGGGATGGAGGTCGTCGAGGGGCCGGCCGACGCGGAGAAGGCGTTCGAGACGGCGCGCCGCCAGGGGCAGTCGTACTTCGCGAACCCGGACGTCTACGTGGAGAAGCTGATCGTCGACCCGCGCCACGTCGAGGTGCAGGTGCTCGCCGACGCGCACGGCAACGTGATCCACCTCGGCGAGCGCGACTGCACGATCCAGCGCCGCCACCAGAAGCTGATCGAGGAGACGCCGTCGCCGGCC
>DASZYW010000254.1:0-8618 GCA_035545195.1 Gaiellaceae bacterium | reverse complement strand
GGCCCACGAGATGCTGCGGGTCTACACGTACATCCGGCCGAAGGGCGTGACGCTGATCGGGCCGAACTGCCCGGGCGTCCTCTCGCCGGGGAAGGCGAACGTCGGGATCATCCCGGCCCAGGTCTTCCGCGAGGGGAACGTCGGCCTCGTCTCCCGCTCCGGGACGCTGACGTACCAGATCGGCCACGAGGTCGCGCAGCGCGGGCTCGGCAACTCCACGATCGTCGGCATCGGCGGCGACCCCGTCGTCGGCTCCTCCTTCCTCGACGTGCTGGCGAAGTTCCAGGCCGACGACCAGACCGAGCTGATCGTGATGGTCGGCGAGATCGGCGGCGACGAGGAGGAGAAGGCCGCCGCGTTCATCGCCGAGCACGTGACGAAGCCCGTGCTCTCCTACATCGCCGGCTTCTCCGCGCCGCCCGGCAAGACGATGGGCCACGCCGGCGCGATCATCTCCGGCTCGTCCGGGACCGCGCAGGCGAAGAAGGAAGCGCTCGAGGCGCGCGGAATCGAGGTCGGCACCACACCGACCGAGGTCGCGCAGATGGTCGCCGAGCGGATGCGCTAGCGTCCGCGTCCGTGGACGAGCTGAGCGCTCGCGCGTCCGACACCGATCGCGAGCACGCGGTGGCGGCCCTCCGCGAGCACGTGCTCGCCGGACGGCTCACGCTCGAGGAGTTCTCCGAGCGGGCCAGGGCCGCGTACCTCGTGCGCGAGCAGGACGACCTGGCGGCGCTCGCCGGGCCTCTGCCCGCGCTGCCGACGCGCCGCCGGCCGTCGCGCCTGACGCCCGCGCTCCTCGCGCACGTCGTGCGCCGCGGCCGGCTCCGGCTAGCGCGGCGAGCGATCGTCGTGGCGGCGTTCTCGGACGTCGACTTCGACCTGCGCGAGGCGGAGATCGCGCACGCGGAGACCGACGTCCATCTCCTCGTCGCCTTCGGGAACGTGGACGTCTACGTGCCCGAGGGGATCGCGGTCGACGTGACCGGCCTCACCGTCGGCGGCCACCGGCGCGAGTGGGGACGAGACGCGGCGCAGCCGAGCGCCCCGGTGCTCGGTGTGCGCGTCCTGGCGCTCTTCGGCACGGTCGACGTGTGGCGCGTCCCGAGCGACCTCCGCGGCGGCTACCGCGAGCTGACGAAGGCGCTCGCCCAAGGCCAGGCCGCGCTGCCCGCGTAGCGGTGGGAGGCGTCAGGCCGATCGACTACCCTGGGCGCTCCGTGGCTCCCATCTCCTTCGCCCGCGGGGTTCCCGCGCCCGAGTGCCTTCCGGTCGAGGAGCTCGCCGACTGCGCGCGGGCCGCGATCGAGAAGGGCGGCCCGGCCGTCCTGCTCTACGGCCCCGGCGGCGGTTACGGGCCGCTGCGGGAGTGGATCGCCGAGCGGCACGGCGTCGAGCCGTCCCGCGTCGTGCTGACGAGCGGCTCCCTGCAGGGCTTCGTCTTCCTGGCCGAGCAGCTGGTCAAGCCCGGCTCGCGCGTGCTCGTCGAGGCGCCGACCTACGACCGGCCGCTGAAGATCCTGGCGCGGCTCGGGGCGGAGATCGTCCCGGTCGAGATGGACGACGACGGCCTCGTCCCGGAGGCGCTGGAGCGGGCGATCGGCGAGCGCGAGCCGCCGGCGTTCCTCTACACGATCCCGACCTTCCAGAACCCGAGCGGCCGGACGATGCCGGTGGAGCGCCGCCGCCGCGTCGTCGAGCTCGCCCGGGAGCGCAACCTGCTCGTGCTCGAGGACGACCCGTACGGGCTCGTGCGCTACGAGGGCGAGCCTGCGCCGTCGCTCTTCGAGCTGGAGGGCGGCTCCCACGTCGCGTACGCCTCGTCCTTCTCGAAGACCGTCGCTCCCGGCGTGCGCGTCGGCTTCTTCGTTCTGCCGGCCGAGCTCGCCGCGCAGGTGGAGGCGCTCGCCGTCTCGACCTACATCTCGCCGCCCTTCCTGACGCAGGCGACCGTGCACGAGTTCCTCCGCCGCGGCAACTTCGAGCCGAACCTCGAGCGGGTCAACGGGCTCCTGCGGGCGCGTCGCGACGCGATGCTCGAGTCGCTGCCACAGCACCTTCCGGACGGCGCGCGCTGGACGACGCCGCAGGGCGGCTACTTCGTCTGGCTCGACCTCCCTGCAGGCGTCGACGCGGGCGACCTGCTCCCGCGGGCGGAGGCGGCGGGCGTCACCTTCGTCAAGGGGACGGACTTCTTCCCGCGCGGGCACGGCGGGGAGGGCTCGCTGCGCCTCGCCTTCAGCTTCGTCTCGCCGGACGAGATCCGCGTCGGCGTCAGTCTGCTCGGCGAGGCGCTCTCCGCCGGCTAGGCGCGACGCTGCCGGCGGCGGTAGAGCTGCGCCAGCAGGATCCCGGCGAGCAAGCCGACCGCGAGCCCGAGCAGGATCAACCAGACGAGCGAGACGCTCGCCGTCGCGAAGACGAAGTGCACGTGCACCGTCTTCCGGTTCTCGAGCACGAACGCGATCGCGTACGCCGCCAGCACGACCACCGCGAGCAGGCGTCCGTAGAGGCGCGGCTGCCAGTCCTCTTCGAGCCGCTGGGTGTCGATGCGGCGGTTGAACGGATTGCGCATGCGCCGACTCTACGCGGCCGCGTGGGCGCGTGCGAGCGCCCGCGGGACGAGCCGCGGCTGCGGCGGCGGCGCGAGCTGGCCCACCGAGTGGGCGCGGAAGGTCGGGCAGATCGTGTCGCCGCCGAGGGCGCAGAGACCCGCCCGACGGAAGTAGCAGTCATTGCAGGTTGGAGTAGCGCGTTTGCTCATTGCTCTTGGTGATAAGGCTCGGGCGGCTGGGCTTACGAGGAGCGATCATAGGGCCGACCCTGCTGGAAGCAAGCGTTGCCGGAGACGAAAACTGACGAATTTCCGGCAGTTTCGCGGAGACCTCCGGCGAGGATTGCTAACCCTTCGCGGGCAGTGTTGCCAGTACGCGCAACGCTTGGGGAAAACTCTTCACAGCGACGATGCGCAGACCGTGCGCGTAGCGCCTGGCCTCGGCGGCGTTGTCCCCAGCGGGCACGAGGAAGAGGTCGGCGTGCGCCTTCCGGGCGCCGTAGGTCTTCTGCTTGACGCCGCCGATCGGCGCCACCGTGCCGTCCAGCTCCATCTCCCCGGTGGCGGCGACGCGGTAGCCGTGGTCGACGTTGCGGCCGAGCTGCTCCATCACCTCGAGCGCGAAGGCGAGCCCGGCGGACGGGCCGCCGACGTTGCCGGCGTCGATCGAGACGTGGATCGGGAGCGAGATGCTGGCCGACTGGTCGGGCGTGAAGCCGACGATCGCGCGCTTCGGGTCGAGCGGGTCGGCGACGGTCTTCACGGCGACGTTCAGCGTGCGCGAGCCGCGCCGGATCCCGAGCCGGACGACCTGGCCGATCTTCGCGCCGGCGAGCCGGGCGCGCAGCTTCGCGACGGTCGGCGTCGGCGATCCGTCGACCGAGACGATCACGTCCGCGGGGCGCAGCACCTTCGCCGCGTTCGAGCCGCCGACGAGCTCCGAGACGATCACGCCGTCCGAGCGCGTCGTGACGCGATACCCGAGCCGGCGCAGCGCGACCGCGGCCGCGACCTGCTGGGAGATCGTCATCTCGCGCAGGTCCGCCTGGCGGGCCGCCGCGTCGCTGACGCCCGGCGGCACGATCTCCTGCGCCGGGACGAGCGTCCCCTCCGAGTGCAGCCAGGGGAAGATCGACTCGAGCTCGCTCGCGCGGCGCTCGAAGACGTCGACGAAGTAGATCCCGCCCGGCCCCTTCGGGACGTGGCCGCCCTGAACCTCGACGAGCGGCGCGACCGGGTGCGCGACGTCGGGGAGGAGGATGTAGTCGCCGGAGGGCGCGAGGTAGAGGACGAAGCCGGTGACGACGACGATCAGGCCGGCGAGTGCGCCGAGCCCGGCCGGTGTCAGGAGGCGCCGCACCGGCGCAGCCTAGAACAAGGAGCGCTGCAGGCCGCCGTCGACCACGATCGTCTGCCCGGTCACGTAGCGCGCGCGCTCCGAGGCGAGGAAGCAGACGACGTCGCCGAACTCCTGCGGCGTGCCCCAGCGGCCGAGCGGGATCTCGGCCAGCTGCTCCGGCGTCGGGCCGCCCGGATAGAGCTCGTCCAGCCGCGGCGTCGCGATTCGGCCGGGGGCGACGCAGTTGACGGTGATCCCCTGCGGGCCGACCTCGCGGCTGAGCGTCTTCAGCCAGCCGGCGAGCCCGGGGCGGAAGGTGTTCGAGAGCGCGAGGTGCGCCGTCGGCTCGAGCGCCGCGAGCGAGAGCACCGCGACGATGCGTCCCTCGCGGCTGCGCTCGAGGTGCGGCAGCGCGAGGCGGATGAGCGTCACCGCGGGACGGAGGAGGAGCCGGTAGGCGCGGTCGAGGGCTTCCGGGTCGGCGTCGAGCGCTGCGCCGGCGGGCGGGCCGCCGCCGTTCCAGACGAGCACGTCGAGGCCGCCGAACCGGTCGACCGTCGCCGAGACGGCGCGCTCGAGGTCGGCGTCGCTCGTCACGTCGCCGCGGATCGCCAGCCCGCCGAGGCGCGCCGCGTGCTGCTCGACCTCCTCGCGGCGGGCGAAGAGAGCGACGTTCGCGCCCTCGGCCGCGAGCGCCTCCGCGGACGCCAGGCCCAGGCCGGAGGACGCGCCCAGGACGAGCGCGGTCCTCCCGCTCAGGCCGAGATCCACGCGCCTACGTCGTGAGAACGCCGACGACCTCGCGCACCGCCTCGGAGCTGGCCTTCAGCGCGGCCTGCTCCTCCTCGGTGAGGTCGAGCTCGACGATCTCCTCGATCCCGCTCGGGCCGAGCTTGCACGGGACGCCCATGTAGAGGCCGTCGATCCCGTACTCGCCCTCGAGGTACGCGGTGCACGGGAGCACGCGCCGCTCGTCGAGCATGATCGAGTCGACCATCTGCGCGGCCGCCGCGCCCGGCGCGTACCAGGCGGAGGTGCCCATCAGGTTGACGAGCTCGCCGCCGCCCTTCGCGGTGCGCTCGACCATCGCCTGGATCTTCTCCTCGGCGACGAGCTTGCGCAGCGGGATGCCGCCGACGGTGGTCGCGGAGACGACCGGGACCATCTGGTCGCCGTGGCCGCCGAGCACCATCGCCTGGACGTCCTTGACCGAGGCGCCGGTCTCCCACGAGATGAAGGTGGAGAAGCGCGCGGTGTCGAGGATGCCCGCCATCCCGAAGACGCGCTTCTTCGGCCAGCCGGAGACGTTCTTCGCGACGTGGCACATCGCGTCGAGCGGGTTGGAGACCACGATCAGGATCGCGTCGGGGCTCTGCGCCACGACCTGCTCGGTGACCGAGCCGACGATCTTCTCGTTCGTGGAGACGAGGTCGTCGCGGCTCATGCCGGGCGACCGCGGCAGGCCGGCTGTGACGACGACGACGTCGGAGCCCGCCGTCTCCTCGTAGCCGTTCGAGCCGGTGCAGCGCGGCTCGTAGCCGAGTACCGCGCCCATCTGGTTGATGTCGAGCGCCTTGCCCTGCGGCAGGCCCTCCTTGATGTCGACGAGGACGACGTCCGCGTAGTCGCGGGTCGCGAGCACCTGCGCGCAGGTCGCGCCGACGTTCCCGGCCCCGACGACGGTGACCTTCCTTCTCTGGCTCATACCGCTACCTCAGCTTCCAGTTTCTCGATGATCGCGTCCGCCACCTCGCTCGTCCCGACCGCGGTCGGGTCGTCGCGGGTCGGCTTCATGTCGTACGTGAGGCTCTCGCCCTCGGCGATCACGTCGGCGATCGCCCGCTCCAGGCGCTGCGCCGCGCTCTGCTCGCCGAGGTGGCGGAGCATCAGCATCCCCGACAGCAGCTCCGCCATCGGGTTGACCTTGTTCTGCCCGGCGTACTTGGGCGCCGAGCCGTGCGTCGGCTCGAAGACGGCGACGCTCTCGCCGTAGTTCGCACCCGGCGCCATCCCCAGCCCGCCGATCATCCCGGCGCAGAGGTCGGAGAGGACGTCGCCGTACAGGTTCGGGAGGACGAGGACGTCGTACTCCTCCGGCCGCTGGACGAGCTGCATGCACATGTTGTCCACGATCCGGTCGTCGAACTGGATGTCCTCGTTCTCGGCGGCGACCTCGCGCGCGACGCGCAGCCAGAGGCCGTCGCTGAACTTCATGATGTTCGCCTTGTGCACGGCCGTGATCTTCTTGCGGCTGTTCTTGCGGGCGTAGTCG
Organism: Gaiellaceae bacterium; assembly: GCA_035545195.1. Classification (GTDB taxonomy): domain Bacteria; phylum Actinomycetota; class Thermoleophilia; order Gaiellales; family Gaiellaceae; genus Palsa-739. Next base: position 2,453 of record DASZYW010000254.1, on the reverse strand, counting down.
AAGGCGAACTCGAAGATCCGCCGCGTCCCGGTGATGGAGATCGGCTTGATCGAGATACCCGCGTCGCTGTGGCGCAGCCGGCCGCCCTTCGACTCGATCCACGAGATCAGCTCCTCTGCGTCCGGCGTGCCCTGCTCGTACTCGATGCCGGCGTAGAGGTCCTCGGTGTTCTCCCGGACGATGATCAGGTCGACGTCCTGGAAGCGCGAGCGGACGCCCGGATAGCTCTTGATCGGGCGCACCTGGGCGTACATGTCGAGCTCCTTGCGGAGCGCGACGTTGACGCTGCGGAAGCCGCCGCCGACGGGGGTCGTGATCGGCCCCTTGAGCGCGACGCCCGTCTCGCGGATCCCGTCGAGGACCTCGGGCGGGAGCGGGTTGCCGCCGTACTGGTCCATCACGTCCGCGCCGGCTTCGCGGACGTCCCACTCGAACTCGACGCCGGTCGCCTCGAGGACGCGCCGCGTCGCCTCGGTCAACTCGGGGCCGGTGCCGTCGCCGGGGATGAGAACGACTTTGTGTGCCATTGCGGGCGAGCGTACCGGAGCGTTTTCGCGGGTTGCGCCGGTAGATTCCCGCGGGATGACGCTCGCCGAGGCAGCGGCCCGCGCGGACGAGCTCGCGACCGAGGGATCGGCGCAGGAGCTCGCGTCGCTGCGCGCCGAGTGGGACGACGAGCTCGAGGCGCAGGCGCGCTCGCAGGACTTCCGCGAGCGGGCGCTCGCCTTCCGCGCGATCGGGATGTTCCGCTGGCGCGCCAAGGAGGAGCTGCTCCGGCGCGGCCTCGACGACGGCTCGCCGGCCGCCCGCGGCTCGGCGCTCCTCTCGCTCGAGCTGCTCTCGCGCGAGCACCCCTCGACCGTGAACGGCGTGCGGCCGCTCCTGCACAAGCTGGTCGCCGACCCCGAGGAGAACGGCGCCGTCCGCCGGCTCGCGGTGATGGCGCTCAAGAACGGGTCGGCGCAGCGCGAGACGATCGTCCTGCTCGAAGGGTTGGGCGGCGACGACGAAGCTCCCGGCGACCTCCGGCAGGCCGCCGCGAAGGTCGCGCAGCTCCTAAAGCGCCGCGCGCAGGCGAAGCGCTAGCCGTCTAGCCGGCGCACGACGAGCACACCCGCGCGTGGATCTCGCGCCCGCACGACGGGCAGATCCGGCGACGCTGGCGCCACTCGAGCGCGCTCTTGCAGACGCCCGCCTGGGTCATCAGCCAGCCGATGCCGAGAGTCGTGATGCCGAGAACGGCGACGTGGAGCGACATTGCGAACCTTCTTCCGGGTGGTTACTTCCGGCGCGCGTGCGGATGCGCCTGGAAGTACAACTCCCGCCGCCTGCGATCGGATACGTGCGTGTACAGCTCGGTCGTGGCGAGGTCGGCGTGCCCGAGCATCTCCTGCACCGAGCGGAGGTCGGCGCCGCCCTCGAGCAGGTGGGTCGCGAAGGAGTGGCGGAGCAGGTGCGGGTGGACGCGCTCGGGCTCGAGGCCGGCCTTTCCGGCGAGGTTCCGCAGGATCAGGAAGGCGCCCGCGCGGGTGAGCGGGCCGCCCCTCGCGTTGAGGAACAGCTCCGGGCGGTGGCGGGTGTCGAGGAAGGGGCGGCCGCGCGAGAGGTAGCGGCGGAGGGACTCGGCAGCCTCGCGGCCGATCGGGACGACGCGCTCCTTCGAGCCCTTGCCGGTGGCGCGGACGAGGCGGTTCTCCAGGTCGACGGAGGCGCGGTCGAGCCCGGTCGCCTCGCTGACGCGGAGTCCCGCGCCGTAGAGGAGCTCGACCAGCGCCCGGTCGCGGAGGGCGCGCGGCGTCGTTCCGGCCGCGGCGTCGATCAGCCGCTCGGCCTCGCCGGGCGAGAGCGTCTTCGGCAGCGCGCGGCGGCGCTTCGGGAGCTCGAGCTCGGCGGCGGGGTTGTCGTCGCGCGCGCCGAGCAGCATCTGGTGGCGGTAGAAGGAGCGGAGCGCCGCGACGCGGCGCGCGATCGTGGTCGCGGCCCGTCCGTCGGCGCGGAGCTGGGCGACGTAGCGCGCGAGGTCGTCGGTCGTCGCATGAGCGGGGCTCTTGCCGAGGAACTCGGCGAGCGCGGTGAGGTCGCGGCGGTACGCCTCGACGGTGCGCGGCGCGAGCCGCGCGGCGGCGAGGGCGAGGAAGCCGTCGACGGCGGGATCGTGTGCCGTTGTCGCCACCCGCCAAGGTTCGCTCCCGCGACCGCGACGCCTGCCGCGCTCGTGACACGAAGTGCAACGAATCTGTGTCGTCGGCACGGACATGTCCCGACGCGGGGCGCCGCTTCGCGTGCGGCGCCACCTGTCCGCGCGGGACACGTCCCGGTGTCAGACACCGGAACGGAAGCGTCACGACTTCGTGCGGCGCAGGCTACGAGCGCGGGTGCGCGTGGTCGTAGACGCGGCGCAGGCGCTTCGCGTCCACGTGGCTGTACACCTGCGTCGTCGAGAGCGAGCTGTG
>DASZYW010000253.1:0-5271 GCA_035545195.1 Gaiellaceae bacterium | reverse complement strand
TCCTACGCGGCCGGACGGCAGCCGGATTGGCAGGTAGGCTCGCGCCTGTGACGGTCGAGGTCTTGTACTGCCCCACCTGAGGCGGCTACGACAGACGGGCTGCGAGTCTCGTGGCCGAGCTTCGGGAGCAGGGAATCGACGCGAGCGCGAGCACCGGCCACAACGGGCAGTTCGACGTCTTCCGCGACGGCGTGCTGGTCTTCTCCAAGGCGACGGAGCACCGGTTCCCGGATGACGGCGAAGTCCTCGCTGCTCTGCGGTAGCGCGGCAGCGGTCGCGCTCACCCTGGCCGGCTGCGGGAGCGGGCGTCTCTCTCACGACGCCTACGTGACGCGGGCCGACGCGGTCTGCCGCGCCTACGACGCGCACGTCAAGCTCCTGACGAAGCCGACCTCGTACGACGCCGTGGTCGCGTATGTCGACAAGACGCTCCCGTACTACGTCGCGGCGGTGAGCAAGCTGAAGCGGCTCCGTCCGGCGAAGGCGGACGAGGCGGCGGTCCACGGCTGGCTCGCGCACTCCGGCGACGTCGAGGCGGAGCTGAAGACGTTGCGCGAGGCGGCGCTGAACCGCGACGCCGCGCGCATGAACGACGCCTCCACGGCGATGCAGTCCGCGAGCCTCGCCTCCCGCCAGGCCGCCGCCGCGCTCGGCCTGACCGACTGCGCCGCGCCCTGAGCTAGCGGCCCTTGAACTGCGGCGGGCGCTTCTCGCCGAACGCGGCGACGCCCTCGGCGAAGTCCTCGCTCCGCCCCGCGACGGCCTGCAGCTGCGCCTCCATCTGCAGCTGCTCCTCGAGCGTCGCGTGGTCGGCGTGGTCGAACAGCCGCTTCGTCATCCCGATCGCCCTCGTCGGCCCTGCCGCCAGCCCAGCCGCGTACTCCGCGACCCGCGCCGCGAACCCGTCGGCCTCGACGACCTCGTCGCAGAGCCCCCACGCGTGCGCCTCGGCCGCGGTGAGCTTCCGGTTCGAGCTCATCCACTCGAACGCGCGCGCCGCGCCGAGCAGGCGGTGGACGAAGTAGGTGCCGCCGGCGTCGGGAATCAGGCCGATCCCCGCGAAGCCGGGGACGAAGCTCGCCGCGTCGGAGGCGACCCGGATGTCGCACGCGACGGCGAGCGAGAGCCCGGCGCCGGCGCAGACGCCGTTCACCGCCGCGATCACCGGCTTCTCGAGCGCGCGGATCGCGAGGATGTTCGGGTGGTAGGTCTCGCGGAGGCCGGTGCCGACGTCCGGCATCTCGTTGAACTCCGTCAGGTCCTGCCCGGCGCAGAAGCCGCGGCCGGCGCCGGTGATCACGACGGCGCGCACCTCGGGGTCGCGCGACTCCTTGAGCGCGTCGCGCAGGCCCTTGTGGACGGCGCGGTTGAACGCGTTCAGCTTGTCCGGCCGGTTGAGGGTGATCGTCTGGACGGCGCCCTCGCGGGTGACTTCGACCTCGGCCACGGCTACCTCCCCTCGAAGTTCGGCGGCCGCTTCTCGAGGAACGCGTTCAGGCCCTCGCCCGCGTCCTCCGATGCCCGCGCCAGGTAGAAGAGCCGGCGCTCGTACTCGACGCCGACCGAGAGCGGGGTCTCGTACGCCTGGTCGACCGCCTCGGCCGCGAGCCGCAGCGCGACCGGCCCCTTCGCGGCGATCTCGGCCGCGACGCGCTTGGCCTCGTCGAGCCACGCCTCCTTCGCGACGACGCGCGCCACGAGCCCGAAGGAGAGAGCCTCCTGCGCGGAGAGCATCCGGCCGGTGAGGATCATGTCCATCGCGACCGCCTTGCCGACCGCGCGGGTCAGGCGCTGCGTGCCGCCGGCGCCGGGCAGGACGCCGAGGTTGATCTCCGGCTGCCCGAACTTCGCCGACTCGCTCGCGACGATCAGGTCGCACACCATCGCGAGCTCACAGCCGCCGCCGAGGCAGAAGCCGGAGACCGCGGCGACGAGCGGCGTACGGATCTTCCGGATCGTGTCCCACTGGTCGAGGCGCGCCGCCTGGTACATCGAGATCGGGGTGCCGGCCGCCAGCTCCGCGATGTCGGCGCCGGCGGCGAAGGCGCGCTCGTTTCCGCCGAGGACGATGGCGCGGATCTCCTCGTCGCCGTCGAGCTCGGTCAGCGCCGAGACGATCCCCTCCATCAGCTCGCCGGAGAGCGCGTTCAGCGCCTGCGGGCGGTTCATCAGGACGACTCCGACGCGGCCGTCCCGCTCGACGATGACGATAGGCTCAGTCATGGTGTACGACGAGTTTACGAGCCTGGAGTTCGACCGTCCGGGAGAAGGGATCCTGCGGCTCACGCTCCGCAACCCGGGCAAGCTGAACGCGGTCGGCCACGAGGCGCACGGTCAGCTCGCCGAGGTCTGGAAGACGGTCGACCGCGACCCGGAGACGCGCGTCGTGCTCGTGCGCGGCTCGGACGGGCACTTCTCCTCCGGCGGCGACCTCGGCCTGGTCGAGGACATCGCCCGCGACTGGGAGACGCGCCGGCGCGTGTTCCACGAGGCGCGCGACCTCGTCTACAACGTCGTCGGCTGCCGCAAGCCGATCGTCGCGCAGATCGAGGGCCACGCGGTCGGCGCCGGACTCGCGGTGGCGCTGCTGGCGGACGTGTCGATCGCGAGCCCGACGGCGCGGATCGTCGACGGGCACACGCGGCTCGGGGTCGCCGCGGGCGACCACGCGGTGATCGTCTGGCCGCTGCTCTGCGGGCTCGCGAAGGCGAAGTACCACCTGCTCCTCTGCGAGCCGGTGGACGGCGTCGAGGCGGAGCGGATCGGGCTCGTCTCGCTGTGCGTCCCGGCCGAGGAGCTGGAGGCGCGCGCGCTCGACGTCGCGCGCCGGCTCGCCGCAGGCTCGCAGGCGGCGATCCAGCACACCAAGCTCGCGCTCAACAACTGGCTCCGCGCCGCCGGACCCGCCTTCGACGCGTCGCTCGCGCTCGAGTTCCTCGACATGACCGGCCCCGACGTCGCCGAGGGCGTCGCCGCCGTGCGCGAGAAGCGCGAGCCGACCTTCTAGGAGAGCTCGGCGAACGACACCTGCGGGGTCGGGAAGCCGCGCTTGAACGCGTCCTTGCCCGACTCGCGGAAGAGGTCGCTCGAGACGAAGGCGTCGAACGCCTGCCTGTCGGCGAACTCCCACTCGGCGTAGTAGGCGTGCTTCGGCTCGCCCATCGGGCTCCCGGTGATCGGGCCGTGGCGGAAGACCGAGTTGGGCGCCTGCCGGCACAGCTCCACGTGCTCGGCGTACTGCGACGCGTCCGGGGCCTGCTCGTAGAGGACGACGATCCGGTGCATAGAGTCTCTCCCTGGCTTGCTGGCCGAGAGAGCCTATCCGGGTCGACGCAGAGGAGGAGCAGATGGCAGGAAGGGTCGTGCACGTGGAGATCGCGGCCGCGGACGTGGACCGTGCGCAGGGGTTCTGGAGCGGAGTCTTCGGCTGGGAGATCAGCCCGTCGACGATTCCGGGGATCGACTACCGGATGTTCCGCACGGGCGAGAACGAGGGCGGCGCGCTCCAGCCGGGCGAGCCGGGTCACCTGACGGTCTACCTCGACACCGACGACATCGACGCCTCGCTCGCGAAGGTGGGCGAGCACGGCGGCGAGGCCGGAGCGAAGATGCCGGTGCCCGGCTTCGGGTGGCTGGCCGCCTGCAAGGACACGGAGGGCAACGCCTTCAGCCTCTGGCAGAGCGACAGCTCGGCGGGCTAGGCGGCGGAGAGCTGCGCCTGCGACTCGGGCGCCGGCTCGCTCCACGAGAGCGGCCGGCGCTCGAGCTCGCGCCGCACGTCGGGCGACGGCATCGGCCACCCGTCGACGTCGCGCTCGAACTGCTCCTGCTGCTCGTTCACCACCGGTTGAACGGCGGTTCGCACCCGCGGGTTACGCGCGCCGGTCGACCACGCGCAGCGCCTTGCCCTCGCTGCGCGGCAGGCTCCCCGGCTCGCCGAGCGCGACCCGCGCTGTCAAGCCGAGCGCGCGGCCGAGCCGCTCCTCGACGAACGCCTGGAGCCGCTCGCCGCCCTGCTCGTCCTCCCGCAGCTCGGCGAGCACGGTCAGCTGGTCGAGGTGTCCGGGACGCTCGACGACGAGCTGGTAGTGCGGCGCCAGCTCCGGGATCGCCAGCAGGGCGCGCTCGACCTCGCTCGGGAAGACGTTGACGCCGCGGATCACGAGCATGTCGTCCGTCCGCCCGAGGACGCGCGACATGCGCGCGAAGGTCCTTCCGCAGGCGCACGGCTCGCGCGTCAGCGAGGCGAGGTCGCCGGTGCGGTAGCGGAGCAGAGGCAGCGCCTCCTTGGTCAGCGTCGTGAACACGAGCTCGCCGACCTCGCCGTCCGGGAGCGGCTCGCCGCTCGCCGGGTCGATCGCCTCGACGAGGAAGTGGTCCTCGTTCACGTGCGCGCCGGCGCGACCCTCGGCGCACTCGGACGAGACGCCCGGCCCCATCACCTCGGAGAGGCCGTAGATGTCGACCGCGACGAGATCGAAGGCGTGCTCGATCGCCTCGCGCATCCCCTCCGTCCACGGCTCGGCGCCGAAGACCCCGGCCCGCAGCGAGAGGCGCGCCGGCTCGGAGACGTGGTCGGCGATCGCCAGCGCGTAGCTCGGCGTGCAGCAGAGGATCTCCGCGCCCAGGTCCTCGAGCAGCTGCGCCTGCCGCGGCGTGTTCCCTCCCGACGCCGGCACAACGGTGCAGCCGAGGCGCTCGGCGCCGTAGTGGAGGCCGAGCCCCCCGGTGAAGAGCCCGTAGCCATAGGCGACGTGGACGACCGTTCCCGGCCCGCCGCCGGCGGCGGCGATCGCGCGCGCGCAGCAGTCCGCCCAGGCCGCGACGTCGTTGCGCGTGTACGCGACGATCGTCGCCTTGCCGCGCGTGCCGGAGGAGGCGTGGACGCGGATGCACTCCGAGAGCGGCGCCTTGAGCAGCCCGAACGGATAGGCGTCGCGCAGGTCCGCCTTGACCCGGAACGGCTGCTCCGGGAGCTGCTCCGGCTCGATCCCGAAGCGCTCGCGCAGCCGCTCCCGCTGCAGCCGCTCGAGCTCGGGCCGGGGCATCGTCTCCAGCTCGGGCTGGAAGATCACCGGCCGATTATGGTTGCCTCGTGTCCGGGGGCGCGTTGGCGACGACTCTCGCGGTGGCGGCGGGCCTGGCCGGCTCGATCCAGGTCGCGCTGATGTCGCGCCTCGGCGAGCGGATCGGCGTCCTGGAGGCGCTCGGCTTCTCGGCGACGCTCACGGCCGTGCTCGCGGTCGTCGCGCTCGCGCTCGCGCGCCGCTC
>DASZYW010000252.1:0-9097 GCA_035545195.1 Gaiellaceae bacterium | reverse complement strand
GAGCTGGAAGGCCCGAAGCGCCAGGCGGCGATCGAGGCGATCGCGGTCGCGCGCGGGCACGGCGACCTCTCGGAGAACTTCGAGTACCACGCCGCGAAGAACGAGCAGGGCCTGCTCGAGCGGCGGATCACGATCCTCCGCTACCGGCTCCAGCACGCGAGCGTGATCGACGAGTCCGAGGTGGCCGCGAGCGGCGTCGTCACCGTCGGCTCGCGCGTCGAGCTCGAGCGCGACGACGGCGAGCGGATGACGGTCGAGATCTCCAGCGTCGGCGGCGTGTCGCCGGAGTCTCCGGTCGGGCGCGCGCTGCTCGGCCGCGCGGAGGGCGACGAGATCGAGGTCGAGGCGCCGCGCGGGAGCTGGAAGGCCCGCGTCGTGTCCGTCGGACGCTCGGCGTAGACTCGCCGACCGTGAGTGCAGTTCCGGTCGAGCACGTCGATGCCCTCGAGGCGTACGCGTCCTCGATCGCGGGCTGCGCGAACTGCCGGCTCGCGCAGGGCCGTACCCAGGTCGTGTTCGGCGCCGGCAACCCGCGCGCCGACCTGCTCTTCGTCGGCGAGGCGCCCGGCTTCCACGAGGACAAGCAGGGCGTCCCGTTCGTCGGCCAGGCGGGGAAGCTGCTGGAGAAGCTGCTCGCCGGCGTCGGCCTGCGCCGCGAGGACGTCTACATCGCGAACGTCCTCAAGTGCCGCCCACCCGGCAACCGAGACCCGCAGCCGGACGAGATCGAAGCGTGCGAGCCGCATCTCTTCCGCCAGATCGAGCTGATCGAGCCCGCCGTGATCGCGACGCTCGGCAACTTCGCGACGAAGCTCCTCTCCGGCCGCCCGCTCGGGATCACGCGCGTGCACGGCCAGGAGCAGCCGTTGCGGATCGCCGGCCGCGACGTCCTGCTCTACCCGCTCTACCACCCGGCCGCGGCGCTCTACACGCCGGCGATGCTGAAGGTGCTGGAGTCCGACTTCGCGCGGCTCCCCGAGCTGCTGGGCCGCGAGACCGAGCCGCCTGCGCCGGTCGTCGAGCTCGTGCCGGAGCAGGCTCCGCCCGAGCCGGCGGAACAGCTCGGCCTCTTCTAGACGCCCTCGACCGCGACCATGCGGAGCTTGGCGGCGCCGGCGCGGAGCCGCTTCGCGTCCTCGTACTCCGGCGACACGTACCACGCCTTCGCGGCGTCGAGGTCGGGGAACTCGAGGATCACGATGCGCGCCGGCTCCCAGTCGCCCTCCAGCACGGCGAGCTCGCCGCCGCGCGCGACGAAGCGGCCGCCGCCCGAGGCGACGGCGCCGGGCGACGCCTGCTTGTAGAGCTCGTACTGCTCCGGGTCGCTGATGTCGGTCTCGACGATCACGTAGGCAGGCATGGTTGGATCGTACGCGTGGAGACCCGGACCGATTCGCCGCAGGAGACCGAGGCGCTGGCCGCCGAGCTGGCGGCGCGTCTCGCCGTGGGCGACGTCGTCACGGTCTCGGGCGAGCTCGGCAGCGGCAAGACGACCTTCGTGCGCGGCGCCTGCGCGGCGCTCGGCGTCGCGGAGAACGTGACGAGCCCGACCTACACGATCGGCCACCGCTACCACGGCGACGGCGTCGAGGTCTCGCACCTCGACCTGTACCGTTTCCAGGGCTTTTCGGCGGCGGAGTGGGGCGACCTCGAGCCGTACTTCGACGACGCGATCGCGTTCGTCGAGTGGCCCGAGGCCGGTGAGGGCGTGCTGCCGACGCCGCGCTTCGTCGTCCGCTTGCGGCATGCTGGCGAGGGCAGATCGGTGACGATCGAAGAGTGCTGACGCTGGCGTTCGACACGGCGACCGACCGCGCGACGAGCGCGCTGGTCGCAGACGGAGAGGTCCTCGCGGAGCGGGTCTCGCGCGCCCAGACGCTGCTCGAGGACGTGGACGCGCTCCTGCGCCAGGGCGGCGCGCACGCGTCGGAGCTCGACCTGCTCGCGGTCGGGATCGGCCCTGGGAGCTTCACCGGCGTCCGGATCGGTCTCGCCGTCGCGCACGGGCTCGCGCTCTCGCTCGACCTCCCGGGCGCGGGCGTCTCGACGCTCGATGCGCTCGCCGCCGGTGCGCCCGGCGCGCTGCCCGTCGTCGACGCGAAGCGGCGGGAGATCTTCACGCTCGTCGCAGGCGAGCCGCGCGCGCTCGCACCCGGCGACCTCGAGCTCGAGCCGGGCACCCTCTGCGTCGGCGACGGCGCCCTCCGTTATCGCGACCTGCTCGAGGAGCGGGGCGCCGTCGTCCCGCCCGACGGCGACGAGCGCCATCTCCCGCGCGCCCGCTTCCACGCCCGGCTCGCCGGCGCCGCCGGCCCGGTCGAGGCGATCGTCCCGCTCTACGTGCGCGTCCCGGACGTGGACGCATGACGACGATCGAGCTCCGCCGGCTCGGCCTGAGCGACCTGCGCGAGATCGAGGAGATCGAGCGGCTCTCCTACGCGACCCCGTGGTCGCGCTCGATGTTCGCGGGCGAGCTCGCCAAGCCCAGCTCGATCTGCCTCGGCGCCTTCGAGGCCGACGAGGAGAGCGGCGCCCTCTGCGGCTACCTGATCGTCTCCCGCTACGTCGACGCGTGGCACGTGATGAACGTCGCCGTCGCGCCGGAGCACCGCGGCCGCGGCATCGCGACGATGCTGCTCGAACGCCTCTTCGAGCTGACCGCCGACGACGTCCGGCGCGGCTACACGCTCGAGGTGCGCGTCTCCAACGCGACCGCGATCGCCCTCTACGAGCGGCTCGGCTTCCAGGCGCGCGGCATCCGGCGCGGCTACTACACGGACAACCGCGAGGACGCCCTGATCATGTGGCGCGATCCGGTCGCCCCGGGCAGCTGAGTGATCCTCGGGATCGAGACGAGCTGCGACGAGACCGCCGCCGCTCTGATCACCGCGGAGGGCGAGATCCGGGCGAACGTCGTCTCCTCGCAGGCCGACCTGCACGCGCGCTACGGCGGCGTCGTGCCGGAGGTCGCCTCGCGGCGCCATCTGGAGCTGATCGCGCCGGTGATCCGGGAGGCGCTGTCCGAGGCGGGCGCGACCCTGGACGACGTGGACTGCGTCGCGGCAACGCAGGGCCCCGGCCTGATCGGCGCGCTGCTCGTCGGCCTGGCGGCGGCGAAGGCGATCGCCTGGTCGCGCCGGCTGCCGGTCGTCCCCGTCGACCACCTCGACGGGCACGTCGCCTCGCTCTATCTCCGGCCGGAGCCTGTCGAGCCGCCGTTCCTCTGCCTGCTCGCGAGCGGAGGGCACACGATGCTGATCCACGTCCGCGCCCACGGTGAGCAGGAGCTGCTGGGGACGACGCTGGACGACGCGGCCGGCGAGGCGTTCGACAAGGGCGCGCGCCTGCTCGGGCTCGGCTATCCCGGCGGCCGCGAGCTCGACCGCCTCGCCCGCGACGGCGACCCCGGCGCCTACGCCTTCCCGGTCGCGCGCGTGCCGGGGCTGGACTTCTCCTTCTCCGGCCTCAAGACCGCGCTGCTCTACGCGGTGCGCGACCTCTCGCCGGACGAGCTGGAGCGGCGGAAGGCCGACCTGGCGGCGTCCTACCAGCACGCGATCGTGCGCGCGCTCGTCGGGCGCGCCCGCGAGGCCGCCGAGCGGAGCGGCCAGGAGCGGATCGCGGTCGTCGGCGGCGTCGCCGCGAACTCGGAGCTGCGCGCCTCCCTGCCCGACGCGGCGCTCGCGCCGCTCCCGCTCTGCACCGACAACGCGGCGATGATCGCGTCGGCCGCGCGCTACACCGACGCGCTCTCGTATCCCGCCTATCTCGGGCTCGATGCCTACGCTTCGCGCTAGGCCGTTCGTCCTGCTGCTCGTCTCGATCGTCGCCACGACCGCGGCGGTCACCTCGATCAAGGGCGACGTGCGCCCCCTCCCGGCGCAGGGCGCGGCGTCCTGGGCGGGGCTCACCGGGCTCCGGCCGCCGGTCGCGCTGCCCAACCGCTCGATCGTCGTCCTGCGGACGCCGTCGCTCGCCGCACACGTGCACGCGGCGGGAGGGCATGCGAGCCGCGCCCAGGAACGCGCCTGGGTGACCGCCGCGACCGCCGCCCAGAACGCGCTGCTCGGCCGGCTCTCGGGACAGGGCATCGACCTCCACCCCGAGCTTCGCTTCACCCGCGTCCTCGACGGCTTCTCCGCCACGTTCGACCCGGTCACCGCCGCGCGGCTCGAGCAGGATCCCGACGTCGCCGGCGTCTACCCGGTGCGCGTCGCCTATCCCGCCGAGACCGCGGCGCAGCTGCTCGCCGGCCCGCTCTTCGGCCCCGAGTCCGGCCACACGCTCCCGGCTCCGCCGCTCGGCCTGACCGGGTCGGGTGTGACGATCGCGCTCCTCGACACGTACGTCGACGCGCGCGCCCGCTTCCTGCACCGCGCGGTGCTGCCCGAGATCGACGTCGTCGGGCCGACTCGCGGGTACCTCGCGGTCGAGCACCACGGCACGGAGATGGCGGGCCTGATCGTCGGGCAGGGTGGTCCAGGAGGCCTGCACGGCGTCGCGCCGGGGGCGAAGATCCTGCCGATCCGGGTGGCGGCGCGCCAGCGCGACACGCGCGGGACGTGGGCGGTCTTCGCGCGCAGCGACCAGATCATCGCGGGCCTCGAGCGCGCCGTCGACCCGAACGGCGACGGCGACGCCCACGATGCGGTCCCGCTCGCCGTGCTTCCGCTCGCCGAGCCCTACGCGGGCTTCGCGGACTCGCCGGAGGCGACCGCGGCGTCGGGCGCGCTCGCGCTCGGGACGCTCGTCGTCGGGGCCGCGGGGAACGACGGTCCGGCCGCGGCGCGCTTCGGCGACCTCTCCGGCCCCGGCGCCGCGTCGGCCGCGCTGACCGTCGGCGCCGCCGACCTGCGACCCACCGTCTCGCACGTCCCCGTTTCGCTGCAGGTCGGGAAGACCACGTATCGCGGCGTCGTCGCCGTGAGCGGCATCGTCGCCCCCCAGCAGCGGCTCTCGCTGCGCGTCGCCCAGCCTCGGGCCTCCGGCTCCACGCTCGGCGGCTTCTTCGACAGCGCCGGGACGAGCCTCGTCGCCGGGCGGGCCGCGCTCGTGATGGCGGGGACGTCGCCGCTCCCGTTCGTGCGGCGCGCCGGGACCGCGGGCGCCGCCGCGGTCGTCGTCTCGTCGCCGACGCCGCTCGCCGCCGGCGGCGTGCCGCTCGAGAACGAGACGGCGATCCCGGTCGTCTCGATCCCGCGGTCGCTCGGCCAGGCGGCGCAGCGAGAGCTGAGCGCGGGGGGCACCGTGCGGCTCACGATCGACGCGGCCACGGACGAGCCGAACCCGGATTACCGCCTGCCCGCCGCGTTCTCCTCGACCGGCCTCTCCTTCGCAGGCGAGCTCGAGCCGGACGTCGTCTCGCCCGGCGTCGCGCTCGCGACCGCCGATCCGCCGAGCGCCCAGGGCGCCGCTCGCTGGATCACGGTCAGCGGTACGAGCGCGGCCGCGGCGACCGCAGCGGGAACCGCCGCACTGCTGCTCCAGCACGACCCGACCCTCCGCGGCGCGGCGCTCGCGGGCCTCCTGACCGGCTACGCGCAGCAGCTGAACGCGTCGCTGACCGCGCAGGGCGCCGGACTGCTGAATCCGGCCGCGGCGCTCGACGCCCGGATCGTCGCGGCGCCCGCGACGCTCGTCGTCCGCGACGGCGAGGCCGTCTTCGTGCTCACGAACCTCACGGACTCGGCGACCCAGGTCGCGCTCGGCAACTCGATCAGCGAAGGCTCCTCGGGACTGAGCGTGACCTTCGAGCCGTCGACGCTCACCCTGCCGCCGCACGGCTCCGCCCGCGTGACGGCGAAGGTCGTCGCGCTCCCGCCCGCGCGCGGGTCGACGATCGAGGGGATCTTCGTCGCGACGCCGACGACCGGCGGCTCGCAGCTGCGGATCCCCTGGGCGCTCCGCTTCCCGGCGCGCCCGGTCTCGCTGCTCGGCCGCGTCTTCCTCTCGCAGACGACGTTCTCGCCCGGCGACGCGACGCCCGCGGCCCTCTCGGTCGACGCCGGGCGGCTCTTCGGCGCGTCCGCCCGCCCCGACGTGCGCGCGCTCTCCCGGCTCGACGTCGAGCTCTGGCGCGGCGGCACCGACCTCGGCGTCCTCGCCCGGCTGCGCGACGTGCTCCCCGGGCGGTACACGTTCGGGCTGACCGGCCGCGGTCCCGACGGCGCCGTCCTGAGCCCGGGCAACTACGCAGTCGTCGTCGTCGCGACGCCCGTGGATGGAGGCAACCCGACTCGGCGGAAAGTACGGTTTGAACTCCGCTAGGCCGACGTATACTCGCGCCCGGAGTCCAGTTTCCCCGTCTTGGCACGGAAAAAGGAGACGACTGTGAGCACAGCTACGGTCTCGCACCTGCGCGAGAACCCGTTCGAGCTTGCGCGCGAGCAGCTCCATCGCGTCGCAGGCGTGTTCGACATCGACCCGAACCTCGTCGAGGTCCTGGGCCGCTGCAAGAAGGCCGTCGAGGTCTCGATCCCGGTCGCGATGGACAACGGGTCGACGAACGTCTTCACGGGCTTCCGCGTCACCCACAACATCGCGCGCGGCCCCTCGAAGGGCGGCATCCGCTACCACCCGGACGTCACGGTGGACGAGGTCCGTGCGCTGGCGATGTGGATGACCTGGAAGTGCGCGCTGATGAACATCCCCTTCGGCGGCGCCAAGGGCGGCATCGTCTGCAACCCGAAGGAGATGTCGCGCGGCGAGCTGGAGCGGATGACCCGCCGCTTCACCAGCGAGATCATCAACGAGATCGGGCCGGAGAAGGACATCCCGGCGCCGGACGTCGGCACCGACGGCTCGACGATGGCCTGGATCTTCGACACGTACTCGATGAACAAGGGCCACTCCGTCCTCGGCGTCGTCACCGGCAAGCCGCTGACGCTGGGCGGCTCGCTCGGCCGCGAGGAGGCGACTTCGCGCGGCGCGCTGTTCTGCATCCGCGACGCGGTCGCGAAGCTCGACACGACGATCGCCGGCAAGAAGGTCGCCGTGCAGGGCTTCGGCAACGTCGGCAGCTACCTGGCGCAGTTCCTTCACCAGGAGGGCGCGACCGTCGTGGCGATCTCCGACTCGACGACGGCGCTCTACAACCCGAAGGGCATCGACATCCCGGCCGCGTTCGCGCACAAGCGGCAGACCGGCTCGCTCGCAGGGCTGAAGGACGCCGAGGTGATCACGAACGAGGAGCTGCTCCTCGTCGACTGCGACATCCTCGCGCCCTGCGCGCTGGAGCAGGTGATCACGGAGGAGAACGCCGACAAGGTCAAGGCGACGATCATCGCCGAGGGCGCGAACGGCCCGGTCACCCCGTCGGCCGACGCGATCCTCGAGGACCGCGGCGTCCTGATCCTCCCCGACGTGCTCGCGAACGCGGGCGGCGTCGTCGTCTCGTACTTCGAGTGGGTCCAGGGCCTCCAGGAGTACTTCTGGAAGGAGGTCGAGGTGAACGCGAAGCTGAACGACATCATCAGCCGCGCGTTCGACGAGACCTGGGAGACCGCGAAGGGCAAGAAGCTCCCGATGCGCGTCGCCGCCTACGGCCTCGCGGTCCAGCGCGTCGCCGAAGCCACGGTCACGCGCGGCATCTATCCGTAAGCCGGTCGTCACCCTCTACCACGCCGCGGGCTGTCACCTCTGTGACCGGGCCCGCGGCGTGGTGGGGTCCCTGCGCGAGGAGCTCGAGTTCGAGCTGCGCGAGGTCGCGATCGACGGCGACCCGGAGCTCGAGGCGGCCCACCGCGAATGGCTCCCCGTTGTCGAGATAGACGGCAGGCGCCGCTTCGTCTACTTCGTGCAGCCGGACGCGTTCCGGAGGGCGGTTGCACAAGCGGCCGCGTCCGACTAGCTGCTAGAACGGGAAACGCTGTTACAAGCTGAGCGAAGGAGGCCGTGTGGCTGACCGCCTGACCGTCGGCGTCGCCGCCCGCCTGTCCCGGTACCTCCAGGTGCTGACGCAGGCGCGCAAGATGGGCAAGACCCGCATCTCCTCGCAGGAGATCGCCGAGTACACGAACATCAACGCGACGCAGATCAGGCGGGATCTGTCCACGTTCGGCAAGTTCGGCAAGCGCGGAGTCGGCTACGCGATCGAGTCGCTGCTCGAGGAGATCCGCAAGATCCTGCGCACCCAGGGCCAGCACAACATCGCCCTCGTCGGCGCGGGCCGGCTCGGCCAGGCGATCGCCTCCTCGCCGATCTTCGCTGAGCACGGGATCAACATCGCCGCGGTCGTCGACACCGACGCCGCCAAGACCGGCGACCCGATCGGCAACGTGCAGGTCGAGCCGTACGACCGGCTGCCCGAGCTCGTCCGCGAGAAGAACGTCGTCGTCGGCGTCCTCGCCGTCCCCGCCGCCGGCGCCCAGCAGGCCGCCGACGACCTCGTCGCCGCCGGCGTGAAGATCATCTTCAACTACTCCGAGGCGCTGCTCGAGACGCCCTCCGACGTGACCGTCCACACGTCGAATCCGGCGGTGGAGCTGCTCTACGCGCTCTACTTCCACCTGACCTGAGGATCCTGCTCTGGCATGGGTACCTCCTCGGAGGTACGGGCTCGAACGTCTACACGCGAGCGCTCGCGCGCGAGTGGACGCGCGCCGGCCACGACGTGACCGTCGTCTGCCAGGAGCGCCATCCCGAGCGGTACGACCTGGGCGGCGCGCGCGTCGTCGTGCCGGAGCTGCCGGAGCGACTCCTGCCGGTGTTCGTCCTGGACGCCTACGGGGGGCTGGAGGCGCGGCTGCTGCAGGACTTCACGCCGGCGCAGCGCGAGGCGTACGTCGAGGCGAACGCGGCGGCGCTGCGCGAGCTCGGGCCTGCGGATCTCCTCTTCACGAACCACGTCCTGCTCGGCGGCCCGGTCGGCGCCGCGAGCGGCCTGCCGTTCCGGGTCAAGGCGCACGGCTCCGAGCTCGAGTACTCGATGCGCGGCCGGCCGGAGCTGCAGCGCTGGGGCGCCGAGGCGCTCGCCCGCGCGGAGGTCACCTACGTCGGCTCGGAGCACATCCGCGCCGTGCTCGAGGAGGTGGTCGGCCACGTCGACCGCGTCGAGACGGTGCCGCCCGGGGTCGACGTCGACGAGTTCGTCCCGGAG
>DASZYW010000251.1:0-5149 GCA_035545195.1 Gaiellaceae bacterium | reverse complement strand
GCGACGGCCTCGGTCCCGTGGGACACGTGCACCTGGACGGACGCGGCCGGCTTCCTGGCCCTCCCGAACGCCTCCTCGTCGCTCGACGGCGCCGCGTACACCGTCAAGGCCGTGATGACCGTCGACGACACGACGCCGGCGAGCGCGACCGCGCCGCCGCCGCAGGTGAGCGTCAACACACCGGTGGTTCCGGTCACCGCGACCGAGGACGCGCCCGAGATCTCCGCCTTCGGCCCGGAGCTGCTCCGCGTGGCCGCCGGGGAGGACACGGTGCGGCTGATCGTCGAGTCGGACGCCGAGGGGTCGCTCGTCGCGACGCTCGGCTCGATCTCGCTCGGGACGACGGCGCTGCGGCCGGGCGAGAACGACGTCCGCTTCGTCCTCCCCACGGCGCTGCTCAACGCGCTGCGCCGGCAGGCCGCGACGAGCCAGCTCGTGCTGACGCCCGTCTCGCCGCAGGGGCACGTCCAGGGAGCGCCGGTCCTGCGGACGGTCTCGATCGCGCCGGCGAAGCCGAAGACGGCCAAGAAGAAGCCGAAGAAACCGCGCAAGTAGAGTCGCTCCCGTGGAAGGGATCTGGCTCGCGCGGCCGGAGCGGCAGGCGGACGGTGTCCCGGTCGCCGTCAAGGACCTGCTCGACACGGCGGGGCTGACGACGACCTACGGCTCGGCGCTCTTCGCCGACCACGTGCCGCAGACGAGCGCCGGCGCGGTGAGGCTGCTCGAGGACGCCGGCTACGCCGTCGCCGGCAAGACGAACCTGCACGAGTTCGCGTACGGCATCTCCTCCCAGAACGAGCACTACGGCACCGTGCCGAACCCGCGTCATCCGGGCCGGCTCGCCGGAGGATCGAGCGGCGGCTCGGCCGCGGCGATCGCGGCGGAGGAGGTCGCGCTGGCGCTCGGCACCGACTCCGGCGGCTCGATCCGGATCCCCGCTTCGTGGTGCGGGATCGCCGGCTTCAAGCCGACCTGGGGCCTCGTCCCGGCCGACGGGTGCTTCCCGCTCGCGTCGAGCTACGACCACGTCGGCCCGATGGCCGCCACCGTCGAGGGCTGCGAGGAGCTGATGCGCGCCCTGGCGCCGGGCTTCGAGCCGGCGCCGCTCGAGTCGCTCGAGGAGCTGACGGTCGGCGTCGCCTGGCTCGACGCGGCCGACCCGCTCGTGCGCGCGCGGGTCGAGGAGGCCGCGGCGCTCTTCCCGCGCCGGCGCACCGTCGACTTCCCGGGTGACCCGGACGACTACAAGGCGTTCATGCGGGAGGTCGCCGACGCGCACCGCGCGCTCTTCCCCGGCAACGAGGAGCTCTACGGCTCGAACCCGCGCGTCAAGATCGAGCGCTGCCTCGCCGTCACCGACGACGAGGTGGCCGACGCGGTGCGCAAGCGGGCGCTCTATCGCGAGCAGGCGGAGGAGGCGCTGGACGGGCTCGACCTGCTGCTCACGCCGACCACGGCGTTCGTCGCGCCGCGGGACGACGTCGACGAGCTGGAGATCCGCGTCCGCGGGATCTCGCTCACGTATCCGTTCGACTCGCTCGGCTGGCCGGCGCTCGCCGTGCCCTGCGGGCCGGCGGAAGACGGGCTGCCCGCGTCGGCGCAGCTCGCGGGGCGCACCGGCGACGACGCGCGCGTGCTCGCCGCGGGGCGGCTCCTCGCATCCCTCCTTCGAGGGACAGCAGCGGCCTAGCGACTGCCGAAAACGCTTGGGACGATGCGTTTCGTCCCGCTTGCCCTCGCCCTGCTCGTGGCCGCCGGCGTCGCCCACGCCTCGGCTGCGACCGTCGCCGCGCCGACCGGCCTGCACGGCTTCCTGCTGCGCGCCGACGAGCCGCAGCAGACGAGCTTCCACCGCACGCCGTCGTTCGCGTGGGCGCCGGTCGACGGCGCGCTCCGCTACGAGTTCCAGCTCTCGACGAGCTCGACCTTCCGCGACAACGGCATCCTCTACGACAACGCGACGCTGCTGACGCCGGTCGAGTCGCCGCCGCTGACGCTTCCGTGGATCACGGGCTCGCCGCACGCGCTGTACGCGCGGGTCCGCGCGCTCTTCGACGGCGGCGCGTCGCCGTGGAGCGACGCGTTCGGCTTCGACGTCGTCCCGCCCTCTCCGCCGACGCCGCAGCCCGCCGCGCCGGGCCTCCTGCGCTGGACGCCGGTCGAGGGCGCCGACGCGTACCAGGTCTGGCTGATCGACGTCCGGAAGGTGGAGACCGTCCGGACGAACGTCCTCGACGAGCGCGAGGTCTACACCTTCCATCAGTCGTCGAGCTGGATCGGGACCGTCCGCTGGCGCGTCCGGGCCTTGCGCGACGACACGTTCAGCTACCGGATCAACGGCATGCCTGCCTCGATGTACGGCGCCTGGAGCCCCATCTACAGCTCGACCAACCCGACCTTCGCGACCGGGCAGATCAAGCTCGGCGAGACGATCTCGGACGTCACGTCGAACGGCGACCCGGCCTCGCAGGCGCACGAGCTGATGCCCGCGTTCACGTGGTCGGGCAACCAGACGATCGGCGGCAAGTCGGCGGAGCTGTTCCGCGTCTACGTCTTCACCGACCAGCAGTGCCTGAACCCGGTCTACACGAGCGCAGTCGTCGGCAGCCCGGCCTACGCACCGCGGCTCGGCGGGCCGCTCGCGCTGCCGGTGGAGACGAACGACCTCCCCGCCGCGCGGACCGGCTACCTCGGCGACGGCGTCGAGTCGGCCGACCTGACCTACGACCACGAGCAGATCGCCCCGAACGAGCAGCTGGCGCCCGCGACGCCGACGACGGCCGTCTCCGGCGACGTCCCGGCGGCCGCGGGGACGCAGCCGCCGCTCGACTCCGCCGGCCAGGCCTCCTCCTCGTCGTCCTCGAGCTCGTCGTCCTCCTCCACCTCGAGCACCGGCACGACGAGCACGAGCGCCCCGTCGCTGCAGGTGAAGAGCGACCTCGGCCCGCCGGTCGACCTCTGGGACACCGACTGGCCGTCGAGCGGCTACTACTGGACTGTCGTGCCGGTCGACGCGGTCGGCGCGAACGGCACGTTCGTCGTGTCGCCCGGCGCCGCCGCCGGCGGCACGGTCGTCCCGGTGAACGCGACCGACGGCTTCGAGGTCGGCGACCGCGTGACGATCGGCATCGTCCCGACCCTCGACTCGGGCAAGGTCGTCTCGGTCGGCACGTCGTCGATCACGCTCGACCTTCCGCTCAAGTACAACCACCTCGCAGGCGACCCGGTGGAGCGGCAGATCCGCTACATCGACATGGAGCTGCCGCAGGACGTGTGCGCGGCCGGGCGCGTCCAGCGCTTCGGGATCGAGAGCGAGCCGTCGCTGACGACGTCGCAGGCGCCGTTCGCGACCGGCCTCTCCTCGAACGGCAGGCTCGTCTCCGCGGAGAAGACGTCCACGTTCTACGGACAGCCGCTCGTCGCGTGGACACCCGCGTTCGACGCGAGCGTCTACGAGGTGCAGTGGTCGAAGAAGCGCTACCCCTTCGTGGCGCAGACCGACCCGCGGACCGGGCTCACCGGCTACCTGACCTTCTCGACCTCCGCCGTGCTCCCGCTCGCGCCGGGGACGTGGTGGTACCGCGTGCGCGGCTTCGACTACAACCTGCCGACCGGCGTGCAGCAGATGTCCTGGTCCGACCCGGAGCAGCTCGTCGTCTCAGCGCCGAAGTTCAAGGTCTCGAAGGCGAAGGCGAAGCCGAAGTTCAAAGTCATCGGCAAGGGCAAGTAGCTCCGGCTCGTAACAGTCTGTTACGAGGAACGCCATGGCCGCCGCGGACCTGCGGCTCGTGGAGAAACGCCGGCTCGCAGCGCACTAAGTAACAGTCTGTTACTTGCTCGCGGTGATCTAGGCGGCGGCGGTGACCGCGGCCTCGTAGACCGGGTCGCGGGTGAAGCGGTCGAGTTCGTCGCTGAGCACGTCGCTCGGCGTCGGCGGATCGCCGGCCGGGAACGGGGCGGGCTTGCCGTCGAGGTCGATCCCCTCGAGGCGCTCCGCGGCGACGTGCTCAAGCGCGATGTCGTCGCGGCCGAGCCGCGAGCGGAGCCAGCCGGTGAGGAGCCACGCCTGCGCCTCCGTGCCGTGGACGCGAATCGTCCCGACCTCGCCGATCTCCGGCCAGAGCGACGCGAGTAGCGTCCGCCAGCGCGAGGTGCGCGCCCACGCGATGTCGGAGACGGCGGTGCGCGGGAAGAGCTCCACGAGCTTGCGGTACGGGAACGGCAGATCGTCCCACTCGGTCGAGTCGACGATCAGCCGGTCGGTGAGCCCGACCAGCTGCTCCAGCTCCTGCGCGCCCCACGGCGGCTCGCCGCGCCAGCGCAGGAAGACCGGCAGGTCGGAGACGAGCAGCGGCTCGACGACCGACGCCGGCGCTTTCGCGCGCGAGCCGCGCAGGCGCAGCTCGACCACCTCGGTGACGAGCCCGCGGTCCGAGCCCGGCAGCTCGTAGCGCTCCACGTCGACAGCGGCGTCGATGCGGCTCTCGCCCGCGTCCGCGTCGGGGTAGAGCAGGATCGTCCGCGACGGGTGCCGCTCCGCCATGCCGGCGAGCGCCGCCCGCGCCTTCTCCTCCCACGGCTCCGGCACCCAGGCGAGGTGCGTCATCACCGACGTGCGCATGCTCGGCGAGTCGGCCGCCGCCTCGCCGCGCAGCCGGGCGAGCGCCGACTCGACCTCAGCGAGCTTCACGCCCTGCTCGGCCCAGCTCAGCGCCCCCACCGTCAATGGCGTCTCCATGAGCGTCCGTCCCGGTGGAGCAGGTCGTCCGCGCTCGGCGGCCCCCACGTCCCGGCGGCGTAGTTCGGGAAGCCGGGCTTGTCGCGCTGCCACGCGGCGGCGATCGCGTCGACGAGCAGCCACTGCTCCTCGATCTCGTCCGCGCGCGTGAACAGCGTCGCCTCGCCGAGCATGACGTCGAGGATCAGCCGCTCGTACGCCTCCGGCATCCCGGTGCGGAACGTGCCGCCGTAGAGGAAGTCCATGTGCACGGTGCGGATCTGCATCCCCTGGCCGGGCACCTTCGCGCCGATCGCGAGGGAGACTCCCTCGTCCGGCTGCACGTGCACGAGCAGGACGTTCGGGCGCAGGCCTTCGGCGGCCGCCTCCTCGAACGGCGGATGCGGCGCGCGCTTGAACTGGATCGCGATC
>DASZYW010000250.1:0-2623 GCA_035545195.1 Gaiellaceae bacterium | reverse complement strand
GTGCCGGTGGAGGCGAGGGCCGTGGCCGGGCTCGCTGTGGTCGAGGATCACGGAGACGGTGGCGCCGTGCTCGCGGCCTTCGAGGTTGCCGTTGACGAGCGCGTCGGGCTTGATCACGGGCATCGGTCGGTCTCCTTCCGTGGTGTGAGTCTGCAAGGCCGTCCCACGACCAGCGCGGGATCGTCAGGTCCTCGGGAACGTCGTCGGCCGACTCGCGGTAGCGGCCCATCGACGCGGTCGTCGCCCAGGCGAAGTCGTCGGCAGGACCCGGCGCAGGCGGTCGTCCGCGCTCGGCCAGCCGCACGTCGTGCTCCGGATAGAACCCGCGCTCGAACGCGTGGGTCACGGCCTCGTCGGCCATCACCCGTCCGTGCCAGGCGCGGGCGAGACCGAGCAGGCCGTCGGCGACTCCGGCTGCCTCGTAGACGGTCGGCACGTCGTCGAGCATAGGGGAGGGGACGTTACGCGCTCGGAGAGGAGCTTCGCGGGCGAGGCTCTCGCGACGACACCGAGAGCGGATCATCTGTCGCTGGCCCCATCCCAGTGGCACGGTTCTCGACTTCATGCCAACCGAGCCCGAGATTCTCGGGTTCGCGAATCGCTGGGACCCCGCCGCCACCGAGGCGGCAACACCGGTGCCTCCGCTTGCGACGGAGGTCGAAGCGTTCACGGGACGAGGGGAGGATGACATGCTTCCTGCTCGACGGGGCCGAGCGGACGCTCCTCGTCCCGCGCGCCGAGCGGCGCGGCCTGCTGTGGACGGCGCGCGTCTGGCCGGGCGCGCTGCTCGTCGACGGCGAGGTGCGGGGCACCTGGCGGCGGGCCCAGCACACCGTCCGGATCGACGCCCGGGAGCGCCTGTCACCCGCGGCGCGCGAGGCGGTCGAGGCCGAGGCGCGGAGCCTGCCGCTGCCGCTGGAGCGACCCGTCGAGGTCGTGTGGGGCGCTTGAGGCGGACTCCGGTGGTCAGCCGCGTCCCGCGAACCGCTCGAAGCGCATCGCAAGCCGTTCTCGATCGGGTCGCCACCCGGCGCGACGCGGGACGACGATCGGCTGCCCGTGGAAGGCCTTCAGCAGGTCGAGCATCGGGCCGTCCTCTTCGTCGAGGAGTCGGCGTGCGACGCGAACCTCGTAGTCGGGCGTCACGCCGACGAGATCCTGGTCGAACGCGCGGTGGTGGATCGAGCAGAGGCTGAGCCCGTTGCTGACCTCCGGCTCGCCTCGTTCCTCGAGGTCTCCGACGATGTGCGCGGCGTCGAGCAGCCGGACCTCCTTGAGCCGGCAGATCGCGCAGCGGTCGGCATACGCAGGCACGACGCGAGCGCGGAAGCGCGCCTGGTGCACGCGGACGCGGGTCTCGCGGAAGAGGTAGCGCCGTTCGATCGGATCGTCGACCGGGAAGGGCTGGCGCTCGTCGAGCGGGCCGATCATCTTGCCGGGTGAGATCAAGACGTGCCGCGCGGCGACATCGTCCGCGATCACGTACGACGGATAGAGCGGCCGGTAGTAGTTCGGCCGGGTCGAGATGAAATGGACGATCGGGAGGCGGAGCGTGCACGCCGAGCGGAGCGCGCGGTTGTCGGCCTGGTCGATGGGGCCGGCGCGGTAGTGGTAGACGAAGCCGTCCTCGGTGTCCGAGTCGCCGTACGGCGACTTCCAGGACGTCTGCACCGAGAGGGCGGCGGGACCGCGTTGCACGGCGGCCCGGTAGATGCCCTTCTGCGTCGAGAGAAACGGAACGCGCCCGCCCCGGAAGGCGAAGCCGTTCCGGAGCGCCGTCGGGTAGTGGAGCTCCTCGCCGTACTGCGCGCAGAGGACGTCGAGCGCCGCGAAGCACGAGGCTCTGACGTCGTCGTCCTGCACCGGACGATCCTACGCCCGCCGTTGGCCGGAGTCCGCCGCCGCGTTTCCCGCTCGAGGCGCGCCGGCGTCAGCCCGTCCCGGTCAGCTCGGCCGGCAGCTCGAGGTGGCTCTCGGTGTGGAGCGGCTGCTCGCGCAGCAGGAAGGCGGCGACGACCGCGGCCGCGCCCAGTGGCACGGTCGCCAGGAACACCCACTGGAGCGCGCCCGCGAGCGCGGCGTGGACGTCGTGGACGACCGCGGGCGACAGCCGGTGTGCGGCGCTGGGCGAGCGGAGCAGCGTCTGCGGCGAGACGCCGTGCACCGACCGGCGGGCGAGCTCCGTCCCGAGCCGGGAGGCCAGCAGGGTGCCGAAGGCGGCGACGGCGAGCGCGCCGCCGATCTGCCGGAAGAACTGGTTCGTCGCGGTCGCCACTCCGAGGTCGGCGCGCGGGACGGCGTTCTGCAGGGCGACGACGTACGTCTGCACGGTCAGGCCCATCCCCGCACCGAAGACGATCGTGTCCGCCGCCAGCTCCCAGCCGCTGCTCGACGCACGCAGCCGCGAGAAGAGCACGACGCCGATCACGGCGAGCGGCGTCCCGACGACCGGAAAGATCCGGTAGCGCCCCGTCCGCGTGATCGCGCGCCCGGCGAGCGTGCTGGCCGCGATCCACGCGAAGTTGAGCGGGATGACGAGGACGCCCGAGAGCGTCGCCGAGTAGCCGAGCACGCCCTGCGCGAAGAGCGGCACGTAGATGATCACCGCGAAGAGCGCCGCGCC
>DASZYW010000249.1:0-3742 GCA_035545195.1 Gaiellaceae bacterium | reverse complement strand
CAGCATGGCTTCGCTCATGGCCGCCGTCTGCCCGGCGAGTGACGCGCCAAACCGGCGGTACACTTCGGCTCGGCAAAGGGGCGTAGCTCAGTTGGTAGAGCGGCGGTCTCCAAAACCGTAGGCCGGGGGTTCGAGTCCCTCCGCCCCTGCTACGAGGTCATCCGGGAATCCCCGGATTACCGGATCTCCCGCGCCAGGGACACTTCGCGGGCGACTGCTGTGCGGCAGAGGGGTGAACGGTTGGACAGGCGACACCTGATCGCGGTGCTGGTCTTGCTCGCGGCTGCGGCTGCGCTGGTCACGTGCACGGCCGCGTCGGCGGGGAAGCCGAAGCACAGGCAGAGGCACAGGAAGAAGTCGCCGCCGGCAGCGGTCGCTCCCGATCCGTACGCGGCCGTTCTGACGAAGTACCTGGCCGGGCGCCAACCGATCTTCTGCGGTGGCGGCGAAGGCCCATACGTCGCCTTCACGTTCGACGACGGCCCGGGGCCTCTGACCCAGCAGCTGCTCGACTTCCTCCAGCAGCAGCACGTGCCCGCGACCTTCTTCGACATCGGACAGCAGATCGCGGGGAGGGAGTCGATCGTCACGGAGGAGTCGCAGATCGCGGTCGTCGGCGACCACACCTGGACGCATCCGCAGCTGCCGTCGCTCGAGTCGACCCCCGGCGCGGTCCTGAGCGAGTTGCAGCGCACGAAGGACGCGATCGCCGCCGCCACGGGGCGGCCGCCTCGTATCTTCCGCGCTCCGTTCGGGCAACGCGACCCGGCGATCGACGCCATCGCCAAGTCGATCGGCCTGCTCGACGTCGAGTGGAGCGTCGTCGTCCAGGACGGCGCGGACGCCGACGTCATCTACTCGAATCTCGTCAGCCGCGTCGTGGCCGGCTCGATCGTGCTCATGCACGAGAACGACCACGGCGAGATCGAAGGCTTCGAGCGGGCGCTCCCGGTCCTGCTCGCCCGCGGCTACGTCCCCGTGACCGTGTTGGACCTGCTCCTGAAGGACCCGCCGCCCGACGACATGCCGAGCTGGGCGGGGCAGTGCGTCGCCCACTGGACGCCGCCGGCGACCACTCCCTGACGGCGACACCTCGGGGATGTGCTGCGATTGGCGGGTGAGCCGCAACGGATCGCCTCCTTCGCCCTACCGGCGGCCCCGCGTCTCGCGCAGGGTCGGGCTCGCGCTCGGCGCGCTCTTCGCGCTCGTGCTCGCCGCGGTCCTCGTCGCCCCGGTCGTCCTGCGCGACAACGGCTCCGGCGGCTCCTGCGCCCAGGAGCTCGCGTACGGCGGGAACGCCTACACCGCTCGCCGTGTCGACGGCCTCGTGCAGCGGCTGGCGGTCGGGGTAGGCGTCGTCTCGGGCTGCGGCGTGCCGGCGTCCAACGTCGACATCCGCTCGGTCGGCGGCGTCGCGCCTGCCCGTGCGGTCGCCGTCGCCGGGGACGCGAGCTCGGTCTACGTGCGGCTCGGGGTCTGCAACGGGGTCGCCGCGGCGCGCCTGCTCGCCTGCCTGCGCCGCTAGGCGAGCGTCAGCTGGCGATACGTCGCGAGCCCCGAGACGCCGACGCCGACGAGCCGGAGCGCGCCCGGCCGGTCGCGCAGCCCGCGGTCGAGCAGCCGGCACGCGAGCTCGGCGATCGTGTCGGCGTCGTCGATCCCGACCTGC
The DNA here is from genome assembly GCA_035545195.1 of Gaiellaceae bacterium. GTDB lineage: Bacteria > Actinomycetota > Thermoleophilia > Gaiellales > Gaiellaceae > Palsa-739. Next base: position 2,073 of record DASZYW010000249.1, on the reverse strand, counting down.
AGCGAGGTCGAGCGGCTACGGATCGAGAAGTCGGTGTAGCGGAGCTTCGTCGTCACGGTCCGCGCCGTCTGGCCGCGCTTCTCCAGATAGCCGGCCACCTCGCGCGCCATCCCGCGCAGCTCCTCGTGGAGGCGCTCACGGTCGGCGATGTCGCGATCGAACGTGTTCTCGACGCTGATCGAGATCCGCTCCACGCCCAGCTCGAGCCCGCGCGGATCGACGCCGCGGGCGCGATCGCGCAGGACCTCGCCGACGCTTCCCGGCAGCAGGCGACGCAGCTCCTCGTCGGTGAGCGCCGCGAGCGAGCCGACGGTCTCCACGCCGGCCGCGCGCAGCCGCGCCTCGGCCTTCGGGCCGACGCCGGGGAGCTTGCGCACGTCGAGCGGCGCGAGGAACGCCGCCTCCTGGCCAGGCGTGACGACGACGATCCCGCCCGGCTTGCGGCGGTCGCTCGCGACCTTGGCGACGACCTTGCAGGGCGCGACGCCGAGCGAGCACGTGAGGCTGGTCGAGGCGCGCACCGCGGTCTGGACGGCCTCGGCGACGACGCGCGCCTCGAGGAAGTCCCGCGCCACCTCGCCGAGGTCGAGGTAGCCCTCGTCGATCCCGGTCTGCTCGAGCGTGGAAACGATCCCGCGAACGGTGTCCCAGACACTGCGGGAGTACTCGCGGTAGAGCGTGTGCCGCGGCCGGACGAAGACGGCGTGCGGGCAGCGGCGCAGCGCCTCCGCGGCGGACATCGCCGAGTGGATGCCGAACTGCCGCGCGGCGTAGTTCGCGGTCGCGACGACGCCGCGCCCGTGTGGGTCGCCGCCGACGATCAGCGGCTTCGCGCGCAGCTCCGGGTTCTCGAGCTGCTCGACCGCAGCGAAGAACGCGTCGAGGTCGAGGTGTGCCACGATCCCGGGGACGGCCACGCGAACAAGCGTACGCACCGTCCCCGACGGCCATGGCCGGTATCAATTTCCGTACATGTCCTTCCCGGACGACTCGTGCCGCAGCGGGAAGGCGATCTGTCCAGGCCGGACGCGTCCAGATTCGACACGACTGGAATCAGTTACCGGACGTGGCCGCGCCGGCCATGTCGCGACGCCGGGTTAGGCTCCCCGGCATGGCCGTCCTCGCTTCCCAGATCGACCGCGGCGCCGAGGAGTTCGCGCGCCGGCGCGAGCGGATGGAGCGGCTCGTCGCGGAGCTGCGCGAGCGCACCGCGCAGGCCGCCCAGGGCGGCGGCGAGAAGGCGACGGAGCGGCACCGCTCGCGCGGCAAGCTGCCGGCCCGCGAGCGGATCGACCGGCTCGTCGATCCCGACACCGCCTTCCTGGAGCTGAACGCGCTCGCGGCCTGGGAGCTGTACGACGGCCAGGCGCCCAGCGCCGGGATCGTCACCGGGATCGGCGTCGTCGAGGGGCGCGAGTGCGTGCTGGTCGCCAACGACGCGACGGTCAAGGGCGGCTCCTACTTCCCGCTCACCGTCAAAAAGCACCTGCGCGCGCAGGAGGTCGCGGAGCAGAACCGGCTCCCGTGCCTCTACCTCGTCGACTCCGGCGGCGCCTTCCTGCCGCTCCAGGCCGAGGTCTTCCCCGACCGCGACCACTTCGGGCGGATCTTCTTCAACCAGGCGCAGATGTCCGCGCAGGGGATCCCGCAGATCGCGGTCGTGATGGGCTCGTGCACGGCCGGCGGCGCGTACGTGCCGGCGATGAGCGACGAGACGGTGATCGTGCGCGGGACCGGGACGATCTTCATCGGCGGCCCGCCGCTCGTGAAGGCGGCGACCGGGCAGGACGTGACCGCGGAGGAGCTCGGCGGCGCCGACGTCCACGCGCGCCGCTCCGGCGTCGCCGACCACTACGCCACCTCGGACGAGCACGCGCTCGCGATCGCACGCGGCATCGTCCGCCACCTCGGCGCGACGGAGCGCTCGCTGGCGCCGCGCGATCCCGAGCCGCCCGCCCTCGACCCGTCCGACCTCTACGGGCTGATCCCGGAGGACTTCCGCCACCAGGTCGACCCGCGCGAGCTGATCGCGCGCATCGTCGACGGCTCGCGCTTCCAGGAGTTCAAGCAGCT
>DASZYW010000248.1:0-8186 GCA_035545195.1 Gaiellaceae bacterium | reverse complement strand
CCTCGCCGGCGGCGAGACGGTCACCGCCGAGCGCGCCGTCGTCGCGAGCGTCACCCCGCCGCAGCTCTACGAACGCCTGCTCGCCGATGCCGACGTCCCCGCGCCGCAGCGCGACGCCGCGCAGCGCTTCCGCTTCGGCCGCTCCGAGATGCAGATCCACTTCGCCCTCTCCGAGCCGCCGCGCTGGGACGGAGACGAGCGCCTGGGCCGCACCGCGATCGTCCATCTCACGCCGGGGCTCGACGGCGTCTCGCGGGCGGTCAACGAGGCGGATCGCGGCCTCCTCCCGGCCGAGGCGACCGTCGTCGTCGGCCAGCCCCTGACCATCGACCCCGGCCGCGCCCCCGAGGGCAAAGGCATCCTCTGGATCCAGCTGCAGGAGCTGCCGTGGCGGATCAAGGGCGACGCGGCCGGGGAGATCGACACCGGCGCCGGCGAGTGGACGGACGAGCTACGCGAGCGCTACGCCGACCGGATCCAGGCGCGGCTCGCACGCCACATCCCGAACCTCGAGTCCTCGATCCTCAGGCGCGTCGCCCTCGGCCCGCACGACCTCGAGCGCGCGAACGTCAACCTCCGGCACGGCGACCCGTACGGCGGTTCGCTCGCCCTCGACCAGAACTTCCTCTGGCGGCCGTTCCCGCGCAGCCCCGGGCACGCGACCCCGGTCGAGCGCCTGTTCCAGGTCGGCGCGAGCACCTGGCCGGGCCCCGGCCTCGGCGGCGGCTCCGGGAGCCTCGTCGCCCAGCGGCTGCTCGCGCCGCCGCTCCCCGAGCGCGCGCTCGCGAAGGTGCGACAATTCGCGCAGCGATGATCCGCTGGTTCGCGCTCCTCACCTTCCTCCTCGCCGCGGTCGGCGCTCTCGGCGGCTTCCTCGTCGCGCACTTCACCGGCTGGGGGCCCGGCGTGAACGGCGTCGGCTGGGGGATGACGCTCGCCGGGTCGCTCGCGGTGCTCGTCGTCGGCGGCTCGGGCAGCCCCAGCGACAACCTCCTGCGCGGGCGCATGGGCGCCTTCGGCACCTACTGGGGACAGAGCGCCGCCCAGCCGCAGAGCCCACTCTGGTCGCTCGGTTCCGCAGTGCTGGTGTGCGCCGCCGGGATCGCGGTCGTCGTGCTCTCGTACTAGAACGCGAAGATCGAGCGGCCCTTGAGCTCGACCGCGTAGATGTCGGTCGCGAGCTCGAGGTGCGCGCGCAGAGCGTCGGCGGCGCGCTTCGGCTGGTGCGACGAGCATGCGGCGAGCAGCTCCTGGTCGAGCTCCTCGTGGCGGTCCTGCAGCTCGCCGGTCAGCAGCACCGGGCGATAGCGCTCGCACGAGTCCCACGCCGGCCGGATCAGGCGCACGAGCCACGACGAGCGCGACGCCTCGTAGAGCGCGAAGTGGAACGCCGAGTGCTCGCGCACCGCGGCGCGCGCGTCGCCCGCGTGCCGCGCCGCGTCGAACGCCGTCAGGTGCGTGCGCGCCCGTGCGGCGTCCGCGGGCTCGAACAGCTCGGCGGCGCGCCGCAGCGCCATCGTCTCGAGCGCGAGCCGGATCGAGAAGAGCTCGCGCAGCTCCTCGACGTCGAGGCCCATCACCTTGGCGCCGTGGTGCGGCACGTGCTCCGCCAGCCCGAGCGCCTCCAGCTGCCGCACCGCCTCGCGGATCGGCGAGATGCTCGTCCCGAGCGTGCGCGCCAGGTCCTCGAGGCGCAGCGGCGTCCCCGGCGTCAGCTCGCCGAGGATGATCGCCTCGCGCAGGCGCTCCAGCGCCGCCTCGGCCATCGTCCGGTGCCGGACCGCACTCCCTCCGCTCGACAACGTGGACTCCACCAAGTGCGAGCGTGAACCACACTTGATCACATGTCAAACCCTGTGACACGATCCCGGTCACCGAGTGGAGGAGCGCGCCGTGCAGCCGCCGTTCTCGATCTCGCAGGTGAGCTCGCTCGCCGCGAGCTTCGGCGACGACGTGCGCGCCTACGCGGAGGCGGGCGTGGACGGGATCGGCGTCTGGGAGCTGAAGCTCGGCGACGGCCCCGACGACGAGGCGCTCGAGCTGCTGGCGGCGAGCGGGCTCGGCTCCGCCTCGGCCGTTCCGAACGTCCCCTCGATCCTGCCGCTGCCGCTGCTCGGCGGCCCGGAGGATCCGCAGGAGCGGCTCGACTCGCTCTGCACGTCGATCCACCGTCTCGCCCGCTTCGGCGCGCCGGCGATCGTCTGCCTGACCGGCACCGCGCTCGGGCGCGACCCGGACGAGGCGTGGGCGACGGTCGCCGACGGGCTGCGCGTCGCGGCGCGCGAGGCCGCGAGCGCCGGGGTGACGCTCGCGCTCGAGCCGTACCAGCGCGAGGGCGGCGAGCAGTGGACGATCGCCACCACGCTCACCGACGCCGCCGAGCTGATCGAGGAGGCCGGCGGCGGCGACGCGCTCGGGATCCAGTTCGACGTCTGGCACCTCTGGAACACGCCCGACCTGCTCGCCGAGATCCCGCGCCACGCGCACCTGATCGCCGGCGTCCACCTCTGCGACTGGCGGGAGCCGACCCGCGGCTGGGCCGACCGCGCGCTCCCCGGCGAGGGCGCGGCCGACCTGCCGGCGATCCTCGGCGCGCTCGAGGCGGCCGGCTGGGACGGCTTCTACGACCTGGAGATCTTCTCGGACAACGGCGCCTTCGGCAGCGCGTATCCCGACTCGTGGTGGGACGTCGCGCCCGCCGAGCTGGCACGCCGGGGCCGGGAGAGTTTCGTCAGCTGTTGGCGGAAACGGAGGGTCGCGGCGATGACCGTCGACCGGAGAGGAGAGGGATGAAGGGAAGGACACGGGTGCAGCTCGCACTCGTCATCTCGGCCGCCGCGGCGCTCGTCCTCGCCGCGACCGCGGCGGCGCGTGTCCACGCGGGCACGCCGATCGTGATCGGGTGGGCGCACGACTCGACCGGCCCGATGGCGCCGTTCGACGGGCCGGCGCTCGCGGCCGCGCAGATCCGGGTCAAGCAGGTCAACGCGAAGGGCGGCGTGATGGGGCACCCGCTCGAGATCAAGACCTGCGACACGCAGGGCGACAACGCGGCCGTCTCGAAGGCCTGCGCCGACAAGCTGATCTCGCAGGGCGCGAAGATCATCTTCACGACCTGCGACGTCGACCTCGCGGCCCCGGTCGTGCAGGAGTCGCTCAACAAGGGCCTGCTCACGATCGCGCCGTGCATCGGCACCGACCAGATGGGGCCGAAGCGGTTCGGGGCGAAGGGCAAGCTCGCGTTCAGCTACGGCAACGTGGCCCAGGACGAGGGCTCCGCGATGGCGCAGTTCGCGTGGAGCAAGGGGTGGAAGACGGCCGACCTCGCGACCGACAGCGTGATCGTGTACTTCAAGAACGTGATCCAGGCGTTCAAGGCGCGCTTCACGCAGCTCGGCGGCAAGGTCGAGGACGAGGAGACCTACCAGGATCCGGTCTTCCACGGGAACAACGTCCAGAACGCGGTCAGCCGGATCAACTCGCACAAGGCGGACGTGGTCGTGACGGCGACGGCGGGCGCCTGGAACGCGCTCGCGCCGCTGATCAACGGGCTGCGCACGCTCGGCAACGACACGCCCGTGCTCAACTCGTGGGCCGGCGACGGCACCTACTGGCTGCCGAAGAGCCCGGCGATCACGAACTACTACTTCCTGACCTACGCGAACGCGTTCGGCCAGGATCCGAGCAAGGCGATCAACACGCTGGCGAAGCAGGTCAAGGCGGCGACCGGCGGCTTCATCGCCGGCCCCGCGGCGATCGACGGCGTCGTGACGGCGATCAATCGCGCGCACGGCTCGACGGACGGTGCGAAGCTCGCCGCCGTGATGGTCAAGTTCCACAACGTGCCGACGCTGTCGGGCAAGGTCAGCTTCTCGACCAAGCTCCACACGGTGTTCGGCCGGGCCTACCGCATCATCGAGATCAACGACAACAAGCCGAAGGAGCTCGGGACGATCACGGCCAAGGTTGTGCCGACGATCCCCTAGCGGGGCGTGACTGCAGCACCACCCGAGCTGGAGAGGAGGCCCGGAGAGTCGCTCCGGGCCTCCTCCGTGTCGCGCTCCTTCGCGGGCGTGGAGGCGCTGCGCGGCGTCTCGCTCGAGCTGCGGCGCGGCGAGGTGGTCGGGCTGATCGGCCCGAACGGCGCCGGCAAGTCCACGCTGGTCAACGTCCTCAGCGGCTTCGACCGCCCGACGGGCGGGCGCGTGCTCCTCGACGGCGACGACGTCACCCGCTGGCGGGCGAGCCGCCGCGGGCGGCGCGGGCTGGCGCGGACGTTCCAGCACAGCCATGCGTTCCGGGCGCTGACCGTGCGGGAGAACGTCGAGGTGTCGGCGCTCGGGGTCGGCGCCTCGTCCCGGGTGGCAGCGCGGCGGGCCGGCGAGCTGCTCGAGCTGCTCGGCCTCGCCCGCTACGGCGACGCTCCTGCCGCCGCGCTCGCGCACGGCGACGAGCGGCGGCTCGGCGTCGCGCGCGCGCTCGCGACGGAGCCGCGCTACGTGCTGCTCGACGAGCCGGCGGCCGGGCTGCCGGAGGCGGAGGTGCCGGGCTTCGCGTCGGTCGTGCGCTCGGTCCGCGACGACCACGGCGCGGGCGTCCTCCTGATCGACCACAACATGGCGTTGATCATGGACGTGTGCGACCGCATCCAGGTGCTCGACCAGGGCGAGACGCTCGCCGAGGGGACGCCGGACGAGATCCGCGCCAACCTCGACGTCGCCGCCGCCTACCTCGGGGAGAGCGCGATCGCCGAGGAGGATGCGTGACGTCTCTCGGCCGGAACGGACACGTCCTGGTGTCAGACACGGTCACGAGAGCGTCACGACTTCGTCGCGGGCGCCGGCGCGCGCTGCTCGGTCTCCCGCGCTCCGCGCGCGTCGGCGCCTCGTGCGCCTCGTCCCTTCGGGCCACGTCCCGGTGTCAGACACCGTCACGAGGGTGTCACGAGAGGGTCACGGCGTGACAACGCTCGCGCTCGAGGGGCTCAGCGTCCGCTATGGCGTCGTGGACGCGGTGCGCGGCGTCTCGCTCGAGGTGAGGGCGGGCGAGATCGTCGGGCTGATCGGGCCGAACGGCGCGGGGAAGTCCTCGACGCTGCACGCGATCATGGGCGCCGCGCCGGTCGCGGGCGGAGACGTGCGCCTCGACGGAGCCTCGCTCGTCGGCCGCCGCTCGGAGGACGTCGCGCGCGCAGGCGTCGCGCTCGTGCCCGAGGGCCGCCGGATCTTCGGCGAGCTGACCGTGGAGGAGAACCTCCGCCTCGGCCTCGCGGCGCGCAGGACGGCCGCCGGCGGCGCCGCGGTCGAGTCGGCCTTCGAGCTGTTCCCGATCCTGCGCGACTTCCGCGGCCGCAGCGCGGGCGCGCTCTCGGGCGGACAGCAGCAGCAGCTCGCGATCGCGCGCGCCCTCGTCGCCGAACCGGACGTGCTCCTGCTCGACGAGCCGTCGCTGGGGCTCGCGCCGCGCATCGTCGACCTCGTCTTCGACGCGCTGGCGCGCATCCGCGAGCGGGGGATCGCCGTCCTCCTGGTCGAGCAGCGCGCGCAGCGCACGGTCGCCCTGGCCGACCGCTCGCACGTGCTCGCGAACGGCGAGCTCCGTCTCGAGCTCGGGCCGAAGGACGCGGACGACACCGACCGGCTGATCGCCGCCTACATGGCATGACGCTCGCGATCCTCAACATCTCGTGGCAGACGCTCGCGGACGCGCTCTCGCTCGGCGGGATCTACGCGCTGATGGCGGTCGGGATCGGCCTCGTCTTCGGCGTGCTCCGGCTCGTCAACTTCGCCTACGGCCAGCTGATCATGGCCGGCGCCTACGCGATCGCGTACGCGTCCGTCTGGGGGTGGCCGACCTGGGCCGGGATCCTCCTCTGCTTCGCCGTCGTGCTCGCGCTCTCGGCGCTGATGGACCGGCTCGTCTTCCGGCCGCTGCGGACGCACTCGCCCGCCGTGATGCTCGTCGCCACCTTCGCGATCGCGTTCCTGCTCCAGAGCATCGCGGTGCTCGCGTTCGGCCAGCTGGGGACGATCGCTTCCTCGATCGGGCCGCTCAACCAGCCGTGGGACATCGGCGGGGTGGAGATCCGCAAGATCGCCGTCGTCTCGGTCGTCGTCGCCGCGTTCTGCCTCGCGCTGCTGCAGCTGCTGCTGACGCGGACGTCGCTCGGCCTGCACATGCGCGCCGCCTCGATGGACTTCACGACGTCGCGTATGCTCGGCGTCCGCGCGAACCGCGTGATCGGCGGCGCGGTGCTCGTCTCCGGCCTGCTCGCGGCGGTGTCGGCGTTCATGCTCACCGCGCGCAACCCGCAGGTGACGCCGATCTTCGGCCTCGACGAGACGATCGTCGTGCTCGCGGGCGTCGTGCTCGGCGGACTGACGCGACCGGTCCCGGCGACGCTCGGCGGCTTCACGATCGGCTTCGCGAGCGGGATCCTCGGCGGCGCGCTGCCCACGAACCAGAGCGAGTACCTCCCGAGCTTCCTCTTCGGCGCCGTGATCGTCGTGCTGCTCGTGCGGCCCAACGGCCTCTTCACCCGCGGCGGCGGCGCGGTGGAGCGCGTATGAGGAGGATCGTGGAGGTCGCGACGCCCGCCGCGCTCGTGCTCGCGACGGCGCTGCTCGGGCTGGCCGTCTCCGTGTCGCTCCAGACCTACTTCCTCGACACGCTCGTCAAGGTCTCGATCGTCGTCGCGCTCTACCTCTTCATCGGCAACTCGGGCGTGCTCTCGTTCGGACACGTCGCCTTCGTCGCGCTCGGCGTCTGGACGGCCGGGGTGCTGACCGTGCCGGAAGACCAGAAGAACGCGATCATGCCGGGGCTCGCGCACGTCCTCCTGACGACGAACGTCGGCAACGTCGCCTCGCTCGCGCTCGCCGCGGTCGCCGGGCTCGTGTTCGCGTTCCTCGTCGGCCTGCCGCTGATGCGGCTCTCCGGGCTCGCGGCGGGAATCGCCACCTTCGGCGTGCTCGAGATCGTGAACAACGTCCTGCGCTACTGGCAGTCGGTCGGTCCGGGCCTGAACGCGTTCTCCTCCGTCCCGGAGACGACCGGGATGTGGCAGGCGGCGATCGGCGCCGTGATCTGCATCGGCGTCGCGTACGCGTACCAGCGCAGCCGCTTCGGGCGGCAGCTGCGCGCGGCCCGGGAGGATCCCGCGGCCGCCTCCGCCGCGGGGATCTCGATCTACCGGCAGCGGCTACTCGCGTTCGCGCTCTCGGGCGGCCTGGCCGGGCTCGCCGGCGGTCTCTACGTCCACCTGCTGCCGATCGAGATCGACTCGCTCTATCTCGATCTCACCTTCATCACGCTGGCGATGCTCGTCGTCGGCGGCTCGGGGAGCCTGCTCGGCGCGGTCGTCGGCGCGCTGGCCGTCAGCGGGCTCGACTCGTTCCTCTCCGCGTCGGAGAACGGGGTCGACATCCTGGGCTGGCGCCTCGACCTGCCCACGGGGACGACGGTGATCGTCGTCGGCGCGCTGATGGCGCTCGTGCTGATCGTGCGGCCGAGCGGGCTGACCGGGGGCCGGGAGCTCGGGCTGCCGCGCCGGCGCAGGACGGTGTCGGCGTGAAGGTCGTCGTCGCGGGCGCCGGCGCGATCGGCTCGCTCTACGCGGGCCACCTCGCGCGCGTCGCGGAGGTGACCGTGCTGACGCGGCGCGAGGAGCACGCGGCGGCGCTCCGCTCCGGCCTGCGCGTCTCCGGCCGTTCGGACTTCGCGGCGGTCGTCCGCGCAACCGCCGACCCGGACGAGCTTCCGGACGCCGAGCTCGCGATCCTCGCCTGCAAGGGCACCGACCTGGAGCCGCTCGCCGCGCGGCTGGCCGGCCGCCTTCCCGGCGCGACCGTGATGACCGTCCAGAACGGCCTCGGCGCGGAGGAGATCGTCGCTCGGCACGGCGACTGGCCGCTCCTCTCCGCCGTCACGTTCATGAGCGGGACCCGCCACGCCGACGACCACGTCGAGTACGTCCTCGACACGGCGACCTGGATCGGCCCGAACCGGGGCACGACCGAGGCCGACGCGCAGCGCGTCGCGGAGCTGATCGCGTCGTCCGGGCTGAAGGCGCAGGCGTTCCCCGACCTGCGCCCGGCGCAGTGGTCGAAGCTGATCTTCAACGCGACGGTGAACGGCGTCGCCGCGCTGACCGGGCTCCCGCACGACTTCCACTTCGCGCTGACGGA
>DASZYW010000247.1:0-4014 GCA_035545195.1 Gaiellaceae bacterium | reverse complement strand
GCGGCAGGCGGAGTCCAGCGGGCGCCGTCGACCCAGCGGCCGGCGAGGCGCACGAGCGTCCGCGAGCCGTCCTGCTTCGTCAGGCCGGCGACGGCCGGGAGCTCGTGGTTGAAGGCGAGGTAGCGGATCATCGAGATCGGGCGCGGCCCCTGGTAGGCGCGCTTCGCGCCCCACGCGGCGACGGCGGCGTCGTTGAGCGCGCCGCCGAGGGCGAGCTCGACGCGGAGGTCGCGCGCGAGTGACGCCCGCGGGAGGGCGAGCGCGCGCTGCTCCCAGGCGAGCGGGCTCGCGTCGACCGGCGCGTGCGCCGCGCCGGCGGTCGCGCGGATCGCGTCGAGCGCGGCGGCGCGGTAGCGGCTCCCGTCCGGGTCGCCCAGCGGCGGCTTGCCCGGGTCGGGGACGCGACCGAGCGCGAAGGTGCGCACGTGGCCCCACTGCGAGCCGGCGAAGACCTGCACCTTCGCGGGCACCGCGCCCGAGCCGCGCGGCGAGACCTGCGCGAGCGCGAGCGGCTGCCAGAACGTCGCGTCGTGCGGCGTCGAGACCGCCTGCGCGACCACGAGCGGCTCGTTGAGCGGGCGGTAGCTCGGGTCGGCGTAGTGGAGCCGCTCGTTCGAGCCGTCCTTCTTTCCGGCCGCGATCGCGGCGAGCGCGACGCGGTTGCCGGCCGCCGCGGGCGTCGTACCGCGCGTCGACGCGAACCGCTCGGAGTAGCAGAGCGCCCGCAGCTGCCGGGTCAGGACCGCGAACGACTGCGCCAGGTTCGAGTCGTACGAGGCGTCGGAGAGCAGGAGTCGGTACGCCGCGAAGCTGATCGCCTCGTCGCGGCCGGCGGGGCTCGTCTCTACCGCGTAGGCGTGCTGCATCGCAGCGGCGAGGTCGTAGAGGTCGCGCGCCTGCACCGGCTGCGACGCCTCGCCGAGCCGCAGCACGCGGACCGCCGCCGCCGTCCACGTCCGGGCGACCGACCGGCTGCCGGCGGGCGTGCACGACGCGATCTGCGGGGCGGCCGCCGCCGACGCGGCGACGCTGCGAGCGGGCGGGACGGCGACGTGGACGATGCGGTCGCCGCGGACGCGCCGCAGCTCCGTCGTCGCGCCGCCCGGGAAGCGGACGAGGAGCTCGCGCACCGTCGTGGCGGCGCCGAGCCCGAAGTGCACGCGCGGATCCTCCGAGGAGAGGTAGCTGCTCCCGGCCTGCACCTCGCGGGAGAGGCGGCGCCCGTCCGGCAGCACGGCGGTGACGACCGCGCCGGGCGAGAAGCGCGAGAGCGACACGTCGAGCCAGTGCCCCGTCGCGCCGCTCGGGCGCAGCAGCACGAGCTTGCCGCCGATCGTGTTGACGGCGATCTCCATCCGGCCGTCGTTGTCCGCGTCGGCGGCCGCCAGCCCGCGGCCGTTCACCGAGACGCCGCCGGCGCCGAGCACCGCGCTCGCGTCGCCGAAGCCGCCCTGCGCGGGGGCCAGCACGCGCAGCGGCTGCGCGTCGCGCGCCAGCCCCGTTACCGGGATGCCGCCGTCCGCGAGGACGAGGTCGAGCGAGCCGGAGTTCGCGAGGTCGACCCACGAGTCGCCCCAGCCGGCCGACGCCTGCCCGACCGCCGGGTCGACGCCGGGCCGCTCGTTCGCGAAGCGCGCGCCCTGCTTCGCGTACGCCGCGGGCGGCTCGCCGCGCGAGTTCGTGACGAACAGGTGGCCGTCCGCCGTCGCCACTCCCATCCCCGCGAACGGGTCGGCGACGCCGGCGTCTGCGGCGCGCTCCTCGAAGCGGAAGCCGAGCCCGGCCGGATCCGCCTGCGCCCCGCCCGGCCAGGGGACGTTCACGTAGAGCTCGTTCGGATCTTCGTCGTTCGCGACGTAGAGATCGGGGCGTCCGTCGCCGTTCGCGTCCGTGAAGGCCGCCCCGAGCCCGTGCCGCAGCGCCGCCGACTCCAGCCCGGCCTCGACGCCCACCTCGCGGAAGCGCCGGCCGCCCTCGTTCAGGAAGAGGAGGTCGCGCACTCCCGCGTAGTTCGTCGGGAAGCCTGCAAGCGACCCGGGGATCGGCTCGTTCGGGTCGGCGTAGCCGGCGACGAAGACGTCCGGCCGGCCGTCGCCGTTCACGTCCGCGATCGCCGTCCCGGTGTACCAGCCGTGCGCCGGCAGCGACGCGTGGGCGAAGCGGCCGCCGCCGCGGTTCCAGAGCAGGTCGACGCCCGACGCGGTGGTGACGACGAGATCGGGGCGGCCGTCGCCGTCCAGGTCGCCCGCGGCGCAGCCGTCGCCCTGCACCGCCAGGCCCGCGCCGGAGCCGCGGGTGACGTTCCGGAAGCGGCCGTGGACGTTCTCGTAGAGCGCCGAGGTCGGGAGCCCGCCGCTCGCCTCGAAGCGCGCCGCGTCGGTGCTCGCGTACGAGTTGACGGCGAACAGGTCGAGCCAGCCGTCGCCGTTGTAGTCCAGCCAGCAGACCCCGCCGCCCATCATCGCCTTCGTGTCGAGGGAGATCCCGTAGCGGAACGAGTCCTGGCGGAAGTCGAGCCCGACGGCGGAGGCGACGTTGCGGAGGTGCAGCCCGGCGAGCGCGTCGCTGGTCGGCGCTGTCGCCGCGACGACGCCCGCGGGGGCCGCCTCGAGCGACCAGACGCCGGCCGTGTCCACCTCGAGCCGGTAGCTGACCGACCCGGCCTGGACGACCGCGACCGGCGGCCCCTGGTCGGTTCCCTGGACGAGGTGGATCCGCAGCGGCCCCGCCCCGGCCGCCGGGCGCACGGCGAGCAGCGTCGCAGCGATCGTCTCTGCGGTCGGCCGCGTCAGCTGCGTCTGGACTCCGGGCGAGGGCAGGATCGAGATCGGCGGCAGCTTCGCGCTCGCGAGCGTCTGCGCCGCGACCGCCGGAGCGCCGGAGTTCGCGAAGACGGCCACGCCGGCGTACGCGGCAAGCCCGGCCGCCGCGACGGCCCCGACCGCGCGCGGCGAGAGCGTCGGCAGCTCGCGCAGCGCGGTCATCGCGAGGCAGACGATCGCGAGCGTCGAGAGCAGCGCGACCTTGGCCGCGAACTCGGTCGTCGTGGGCGCGATCAGGAGCGCGGAGAGCAGCCCGAGCGCGAGGCCGTAGACGATCCGGCCGCGCGGGTCGCGCGGGGCCGTCTTCGGGTCGGTGATCATGAAGAAGAGGAAGACGAGCACCTCGGGCGAGGTGACGAGCACCCACCAGAAGGAGAGGCCCTCGATCGGGCCGAGGTGCCAGCGCGCCACCATCGCGTGGCCGGCGAGCGCGAGCCCCCCGATCCCGACCGCGAACGCGAACCAGAAGGAGAGCGCGACGCGCAGGAGCTTCAGCCGCCGCAGGATCGCGAAGCCGCCGGTGACGATCACGACGAGCGCGAGCGCCAGCCACCAGGACATCGGCCCCCACCAGAAGTCGAGCGGCTCCACGCGGCCGCGGCCGAGCGCGAGGAAGACGACGACGAGCCCGATGTTGGACGGGTTGAAGACGTGCTCGCCGCGCCACTTGAGCACGTGCTTCGAGAGGAGCGAGCCCGCGCCGGTCGCGGCGTACAGCCACCACTCGCGCGTGCTCCACCAGTCGCCGTGCTGCATCCCGGGCAGGCGGAGGACGAAGGCGACGCCGTTCCCGGTCAGCATCGCGCTCGCCGGCCAGAGCAGCACGCGCTGCGTCCGGAAGGCGATTGCGATCTCGAGCACCGCGCAGGCGCCGATCGAGACGAGGATCTGCGGGATCGAGATCCGGAAGTGGAAGCCGATCTGGCCGATCACCTGCAGCGAGGTGATCGTCGCCGCGAGGTGGAGCCGCGGATCGCGCAGCTTCGGGAGCAGGATCGGGTAGGAGGCGCCCCTGATGCGGAGCGACGGAGTGCCCGGGGCGGGGGCGGCGTGCACGGCCATCGCCCGGCTCATCCTAATGTCCTAGTGAATCAGTGAAAATGGGGCGGATGAGACTCGACCGCGCACGCCGGATCGTCGAGCACGTCGTCGCCGAGGCGTCCGCGCCCGTCTCGGTCTACGTCGCCGACGC
>DASZYW010000246.1:0-1994 GCA_035545195.1 Gaiellaceae bacterium | reverse complement strand
AGATGGCACGCGAGAAGACCCAGCAGCAGACGCGCAGGCGGCCCGGCGGGCCGGCCGGCGCGATCCGGCGGCGCAACTGCTTCTTCTGCAAGGAGCACATCGCCGAGATCGACTACAAGAACATCAACCAGCTCTCGCGCTACGTCTCGGAGCGGGGCAAGATCCGCAGCCGCCGCATCACGGGCGCCTGCCGCAAGCACCAGGTGCAGATCGCCCAGGCGGTCAAGCGCGCCCGCGAGATGGCGCTCCTCCCGTACGTGAAGGAGGGCGTCGAGGGCTCCGAGCGCGGCGGTCGCCGCGGCCGCGACGACCGCGACAGGGACCGGGATCGCTGATGGACGTGATCCTGACCAAGGACGTCGAGCACGTCGGCCTGCGCGGCGACGTCGTCTCGGTCGCCCGCGGCTACGCCCGCAACTTCCTGCTCCCGCGCAAGCTCGCGGAGGAGGCGACGCCTGCGCGCGTCGCGGAGCTCCGCAAGCGCGAGTCGCAGCGCGCCCGGCACGAGGCGAAGACCGCGGACGAGGCGCAGGCGATCGCCGACACGCTGGCGAAGACGGAGCTGCGCTTCGACGTGAAGGCCGGCCCGACCGGGTCGCTCTTCGGCTCCGTGACGCCGACCGACATCGCCGACGAGATCTGGGCGACGCAGAAGATCCGCGTCGACCGGCGCAAGATCGGCACCGACTCGATCAAGCGGATCGGGCGCTACGCGATCCCGATCGACGTCTTCCAGGACGTCACCGCCGAGGTGAAGGTCATGGTCGTCCCCGAGGGCGGCGAGCTGCCGTCCGAGGAGGAGCTGGCGGCGCTGGAGGCGGCCGAGGCGGCCGCGAACGCGCCCGCCGAGGAGGAGCACGCAGACCTCGAGGAGATCCTCGCCGAGGAGGACGCCGCCGAGGAGGCGGCCGCCGAGGCCGAAGAGAGCGACGAGGCGGAGGCGGAGGCCGAGCCCGACTGGCGCGCCGACGCCGACGCCGCACTCGCCGAGGAGTAGCGCTCGATCGAGCCGCGGGGGCGGGCGCGACTGCGCCCGCCCCCACGTGCGCTTGTGCCTCGACCCGTCACGACTTCGTGCCGGAACGCCCGCTGTCGCTCCGGGCCATGTCCTCTGCGCAACGCCGCTCTGCGACGTGCGCCGACTGTCCGCGCGGGACACGGCCCGGTGTCAGACACCGCAACGGAAGCGTCACGCACTCGTGCTGTCCGAGAGGCGCTGTCCCGAGAAGACATCCACACCCACTGCGGAGACTGTGGAACGCACGCGGAAGTTCCCGCTCCCAGGGGGTTTTCTGTCCACAGATGTGCCGTCCGACGGTACTGCGATCATGAGCGTTTCCCCTGCAAATGGCGGGTTCGGACACGGTCATGGCGGACATATCAACACCTGGTAACGAGGCGCGGCGCCTGGTTGGATCGAGGGCCGTGGCGCTCGCCCCTGTCCCTTCGCCTGCCGCTCCCGAAGCGGCCGTCCCGCCCCAGAACCTGGAGGCGGAGGAGTCCGTCCTCGGCGCGATGATGCTCGCGCCGGGCGCGATCGCGGCGGCCAGCGAGATCCTCGACGCGTCCGACTTCTACCGCGAGAGCCACGCCAAGATCTACCGCGCGGCGCTCCAGCTCTACGGCAAGAACGAGCCGGTCGACGCGATCACGCTCACGAACGAGCTCGAGCAGCGCGGCGAGCTCGAAGCGGTCGGCGGCCGCGTCCGTCTGCACGAGCTCGCCCGCCTCGTCCCGCCCGCGGCGAACGCGCGCCACTACGCCGAGATCGTCCGCGAGACGGCGACGCTGCGCGGCCTGATCCGCGCCGGCGGCGAGATCGCGCAGCTCGGCTGGGAGCGCGAGGGCGAGCCGACCGAGCTCGTCGCCCGCGCCGAGCAGCTCGTCTACGAGCTCGGCGAGCGGCGCGCCCAGGGCGAGCTCGTCCTCTTCAAGGACACGCTCGTCGAGACCTTCCAGCGGATCAGCCACCTCTACGAGTCCGGCGCCGAGGT
>DASZYW010000245.1:0-5537 GCA_035545195.1 Gaiellaceae bacterium | reverse complement strand
GGCGTCGAGCAGCGGCTCCAGGTCGCTGAGCCGCAGCTCGTCGACGATCCCGAGCTCGTCGAGCGTCCAGCCGACCGACGCCTGCGGAACGACCGAGCCCTTCTCGTCGACGAGCGCAGCGCACACGTTCTGGAAGCCGAGCGCGTCGCGGATCCCTCGGCACACGCGGCGCAGGATCTCGTCCGCCGCGGCCTGGGCGGTCAGCTGCGAGGAGACGGCGAGCAGCTCCGCGAGAGCGCGCTTGTGACGCTCCGCCTCGGCGGTCTCGCGCGCGCCCTGGACGGC
This sequence comes from Gaiellaceae bacterium, assembly GCA_035545195.1. Classification (GTDB taxonomy): domain Bacteria; phylum Actinomycetota; class Thermoleophilia; order Gaiellales; family Gaiellaceae; genus Palsa-739. The sequence goes on along the minus strand of DASZYW010000245.1, from coordinate 5,252 downwards.
GAGCGCGGCGTGGTCGGCCAGCGCGACGAGCACGTCGATCCGCTCGTCGGTCGGCCGTCTGCCGTCGGCGGGCTCGTCGACGGAGACGATCCCGAGCAGGTGCCCGTCCTGGTGCCGGAGCGGCATGAAGAGCGCGTCCTCCGGATCCCACGCGTTCGGATCGGCCGACGGCTCGACGTCGGGGATGTAGCTCGCGCCGAGGGAGGCCCAGTCGATCGAGCCCGCCGGGACGAAGTACGCGCCGCGGCGGAGGAACCGCTCGTCGAGCAGGACCTCCCAGTCGGAGCCGGCGCGCACGCGGCCGAGCAGGGCCTCGCGCGCCTTCTCGTTCCCGTGGATGGTCGCGACCTGGAAGTCGTCCCACTCGGGCCGGTAGAGGTTGATCGCGACCGTGCCGTAGCCGAGCGACTCGCCGATCGCGCGGGCGATCGCGTCGAGCAGCTCGGGCAGCTCCTCCTGGGCGCGCAGTAGCCGCGTCACCTCCAGAAGGCCGCGGAGCGGAGAGATCGGCTGGATGGGAGCGTTCACGAACTGATGTCCTGCCCCGCATCATCGGCAGCCAGGCCTCCTCGAACGAGGGATATTTCGGCCCCGAACGAGTGAGGGCGGCCGAAGCCGCCCTCCTCTCGCTACTCGTCGGCGTCGCCGCCGCCGCCGTTGTCACGGCGTGGGCCGCGCGGGCCGCCGCGTCCGCCGCCGCCGCGACCGCCTCTGCGGTCGTCGCGGCGCGGGCGCTCCTCCTCCGGAGGCCGCGGCGGGGCGTTCTTCGCCCGCTCGATCAGCTCCTCCGGCTGGACGAGGCCGCCGTTCTCGTGCAGCGCGATCAGCTTCAGGCCGATCCGGCCGCGGGCCTTGTCGACCTCCTGCACGATCACGTCGACCACGGCGCCGCGGCTCATCACGTCCTCGATGTGCGCGACGCGTCCCGGGCCGACGTTGGAGACGTGCAGCAGGCCGTCGGTGCCCTTCTTGAGCTCGACGAACGCGCCGAACTGCGTCGTCTTCACGACCTTGCCGGTGTAGGTGTCCCCCACCTCCGGCTCCCTCGTGAGCGCGTTGATCGCTGCGATCGCGGCGTCGGCCTTCTCGCCGTCGGTCGCGTAGATCAGGATCGTCCCGTCCTCCTCGATGTCGATCTGGACTTCGTAGTCGGACTCCAGGCCGCGGATCGTCTCGCCGCCCTTGCCGATCACCATCCCGATCTTCTCCTGGTCGATCTTGATCGTGGAGATGCGCGGCGCGTGGCCGGCGATCTCCTCGCGGGACTCCGGGATCACCTCGAGCATCTTCTCGAGAATGAACGCGCGCGCCCGCTTCGCCTGCTCGAGCGCGTCCCGCATGATCTGCTGCGTGACGCCGGTGATCTTGATGTCCATCTGGAGCGCGGTGATGCCGTTCGGCGACCCGGCGACCTTGAAGTCCATGTCGCCCAGGTGGTCCTCCGCGCCCTGGATGTCGGTCAGGATCACGTAGTCGTCGCCCTCCTTGACGAGGCCCATCGCGATGCCGGAGACCGGCGCCTTGATCGGGACACCCGCGTCCATCAGCGAGAGCGTCGAGCCGCAGACCGACCCCATCGACGAGGAGCCGTTCGACTCCAGCGTCTCGGAGACGATGCGGATCGTGTACGGGAAGTCGTCCGGAGACGGGATCACGGCCTCGAGCGCCCGCTGCGCGAGCGCGCCGTGGCCGATGTCGCGGCGCTTCGGGCCGCGCATGAAGCCGGTCTCCCCGACCGAGTAGGGCGGGAAGTTGTAGTGGTGCATGTAGCGGCGCTCCGCCTCGAGGGAGAGGTCGTCGATCCGCTGCCCCTCCTTCGCGGTGCCGAGCGTGAGCGAGCTGAGGATCTGCGTCTGCCCGCGCGTGAAGAGACCGGAGCCGTGCGCCCGCGGGTTGACGCCGACCTCGATCTCGATCGGGCGCACCTCCTCGGTGGCGCGGCCGTCCGGCCGGCGCTTCTCGACGGCGATCTTCTGCCGCACCATGTCCTTGTAGATCGCCTCGCACGCCTTCTTGACGTACGAGCGCGTGAGCGAGTCCTTGACGGCGGGAACGGGCTCGCCGGTCTCGGTGTCGGTCGCGGAGGCGCCGGCCGGGAACGGGAGCTGCGTCTCGTCGAGGATGCGGTCGAAGAGCAGCTGCCGCTTCGCGGACTTGAGCTGCTTCGAGTCCTGCTCGGCATCGGTGAGCGCCTTCAGCTCGTCGCCGAACTGCTCGCGCACCGGAGCTTCGACGGCCGCCGCCCGCTGCTTCTCGAGCAGCATCGCGAGGGCCGAGCGCACCTGCATCTGGCGGGTGAGGTCGTCGTCGGTGGACTGCATCGTCACCGGGCCGCAGATCTCGACCATCAGCTCCTCGGCGACCGCGCCGGCGTCCTTGATCCCGGCCTGCTGGATCCGCTCCCAGACGGCGTGGCCGTGGTCGCGCTCCAGCTCGGCGTACAGGTCGAGGTCGAGCCACTTCGGCTTGCCGGCCTGGTTGCGCAGGTCCTCCTGCGCCTCGCAGAGCTTGACGATCTCGCGGTGGGCGACCTCGAGCGCCTCGAGGATCGTGTCCTCGGGGATCTCCTCGGCGCCGGCCTCGACCATCGTCAGGCCTTCCTTCGTGCCGACGACGATCAGGTCGAGCGCCGACTCCTCGGCCGCCTGCAGCGACGGGTTGACGACCAGCTGGCCGTCGACGATGCCGATGCGGACGGCGCCCACCGGCCCGAGGAAGGGCAGCGGCGAGAGCATCAGCGCGGCCGAGGCCCCGTTGATGCAGAGGATGTCGTGCCCGGTGACCATGTCCGCGCTGAGGACGGTGCAGATCACCTGCACCTCGTTGCGGAAGCCCTTCGGCCAGAGCGGCCGGATCGGGCGGTCGATCATGCGCGCGGTCAGGATCGCCCGCTCGGTGGGGCGTCCCTCGCGCTTGAAGAAGCCGCCCGGGATCTTCCCGGCGGCGTACATCCGCTCCTCCACGTCCACGGTGAGCGGGAAGAAGTCGGCGCCCTCGCGCACATCCGTGCGTCCCTGGGCCGTGGCGAGCACCATCGTGTCGCCACTGCGGACGAGGACTGACCCGTCCGCCTGCTTCGCGAGCTTGCCGGTCTCGAAGCTGATCTCCTGCTCACCGATGTGAACGGAGACCCGCGCGAGACGCTCGGTCGCGGTACTCATTCGATTGTCCTCCACTGTGCTGGTTGGAGGGCGGGAGCTCGAGTGACCGTCGGCCGTGCCGGCGCTCGCTCGAACCTCCGCCCTCCGGGGCTTGGGAGCTAACGGCGCAGGCCGAGCTCCTTGATGAGAGCGCGATAGCCCTCGAGGTCGTTCTTCTGCAGGTAGTTCAGGAAACGGCGGCGCCGGCCGACGAGCTTGAGCAGCCCGCGGCGGCTGTAGTGGTCGTGCTTGTGCGTGCGCAGATGCTCGGTCAGCTCGTTGATCCGAGTCGTGAGCATCGCGATCTGCACCTGCGGCGAGCCGGTGTCCGTCTCGCTGCGGCCGTGCTTCTTGAAGATCTCCTGCTTGGCTTCCTTGGTGAGGGCCATCCCTTTCCTTTCTCTCTCGTGGTCGCCCGAGGGTCCGCCCGCCGCCGCCAAGGAAAGCAACGGGAGCCGAGCCTGGGTCGCGGGGTAGGGTAGCGGAAACCGGGATGAGAAGCGCGATTCCGCAGGGTCGGCTGGCCGAGATCGTCCGCGCCGCGCGTGACCGGACGGGCGTGCCGGCGGTCGCCGCGGGGCTCGTCGCCGGGGACGAGCTGGAGCTCGTGGCCGACGGCCCGGTCACCGTCGAGACGCCGTTCCGGGTGGCGTCGCTGACGAAGTGGATCACGGCGTCGCTGGCGGTGACGTGCCTCGATGTCGACGCGCCGACGGCGGCCGGGCCGACGCCGCGCGCGTTGCTCTCCCACACCGCGGGCTGGCGCCCGGAGTCGGCCGAGCCGCTGCCGGCTGCGGCGCAGGGACTCTGGTCGTACTCGAACGCCGGGTACTGGGCGGTCGGCGACGCGTGCTCGGAGGCGCTCGGCGTGCCGTACGCGGAGGCCGTGCGCGAGCGGATCCTCGCGCCGCTCGGGATGCGCGCCAGCGGCTTCGAGCGGCCGGAGACGGCCGCGGACGGGCATCTGCAGGAGGACGAAACCGGGCAGCGTCCGGTCGTGCGCGAGCACTATCCGGCGCAGCGGCATCCGGGCGGCGGGCTCTGGTCGACCGTCGAGGACATGCTGCGGTTCGCGTCGCACCAGCTCGGCGGCCCGGGACCGCTCTCCGCGGAGCAGCGCGCGGACCTGCTGGTGCCACAGGCGGCGGCGCTGGGCGGCAGTTACGCGTGCGGCGTCTTCCGGCGGCCGCTCGTCGGCGGGGTCGAGGCGTTCGAGCACAGCGGCTCGGTCGCGGGCTTCCAGTCTCTGCTCCTGCTCGTGCCCGCGGAGCGGCTCGCGCTCGTGGTGCTGACGAACAGCTGGCGCGGGAACTCGCTGATCCAGCGCGTGCTGCGCGAGCTCGGTCTCGCGCCGGAGACGACGGCGGAGCGCGGCGGCGAGCCCGAGCCGGGCGCCTACGCGCTCGGCGACGCGGAGGCGACGGTGGAGCGCGTCGCCGACGGCTGGCGGGTCTCCGAGGCGGGCACCGACCCGGTCACCGGCGCCAGGATCCAACTGCCGCCGTATCCGGTCGACCCGCTCGGGGGCGGCGTGTACGGGTTCGCCGGCGGCTATCTGATGGCGCACCGCGTCGACTTCCCGCGGCCGGGGGTCGCGCGCGTCGGCTGGGTCGCGCTGCCGCGCGCCGCGTGAGGCCTGCGGTCGCAGCGGGCCATCCGGCCACGGCGGAGGCGGGCGTCGAGATCCTGCGCGAGGGCGGGAGCGCCGCCGACGCGGCGGTCGCGGCGTCTCTGGCGTCGTGCGTCGCCGAGACGGTGATGACGGGGCTGCTCGGCGGCGGCCATGCGATCTGGTTCGACGCCGCGTCGGGGACCGCGCGGAACCTCGACTGCTTCTGCGCCGTGCCCGGGCTCGGCGCGGAGCCTCGCGAGCCGGAGCTCCTGCACCTCGACGTGCCGTTCGGCGTCGAGACGGTGCACTACGCGGTCGGACCGGCGTCGTGCGCGGTGCCTGGCGTCGCGGCGGGGCTGGGCGAGCTCTGGCGGGCGCACGGCCGCCTGCCGTGGCGGCGGCTCGTCGAGCCGGCCCTGCGCCTCGCGCGCGACGGCGTGCCGATGCCGCCGGCGCACGTCGCGTGCCTCGAGATGCTCGCGCCGGTGCTGACGCTGGAC
>DASZYW010000244.1:0-8901 GCA_035545195.1 Gaiellaceae bacterium | reverse complement strand
CGCGATCGACCTGCCCGTCGCCGGCGACCCGCTCTACGGCGCTCCGGGCGACCTCGGCCTCCGGCGGCAGTTCCTGCACGCGACGCGGCTGGCCTTCCCGCACCCGCTCACCGGCGAGCCCGTCGACGTGGAGTCGCCGCTGCCGGAGGAGCTCGCGGACGCCCTGGAACGCGCGCGCCGCTAGACTGGCGGCCGTCCCCGTCCCGACTCCCCGGCGGACACGCCCGGAGCGCGAGTGCCCTCTCCGACGAGGGTGCGCCCCGAGCCCCGGCCGGCGCACGACCCACACAACGAGAACCGGAAGGAGCTTCCATGGCAGTCTCCATGCGCGAGCTGCTGGAGGCCGGAGTCCACTTCGGCCACCAGACACGCCGCTGGAACCCCAAGATGCGCCGCTTCATCTTCGCGGAGCGCGGCGGCATCTACATCATCGACCTGCAGCAGACCGCCGAGCGGCTGCAGGAGGCCGAGCAGTTCGCCCGCAACGTCGCCGAGCGCAACGGGTCGATCCTCTTCGTCGGCACGAAGAAGCAGTCGCAGGACGCCGTCGAGAGCGAGGCCAAGCGCACCGGCATGCCGTACGTGAACCACCGCTGGCTCGGCGGCCTGCTCACGAACTGGCGGACGATGTCCGACCGGATCGAGCGGCTGCACGGCATGCGGCACCTCCGCGACGAGGGCCAGCTCGACCTGCTGCCCGCCAAGGAGCGGATCTCGATGCTGAACGAGCTCGAGAAGCTGGAGCAGAACCTCGGCGGCGTCGCCGACATGCGGCGCCAGCCCGACGCGATCTTCATCGTCGACCTGAAGAAGGAGGCGCTCGCCGTCCGCGAGGCGCGCCGCCTCGGCATGCCCGTGATCGCGCTCGTGGACACGAACTGCGACCCGGACGAGGCCGACTTCGTCATTCCGGGGAACGACGACGCGATCCGTTCCTGCTCGCTGATCACGCGGGCGATCGCCGACGCGATCATGGAGGGCAAGCAGAAGGTGGCGCCGCAGGAGATGGAGCGCCGGCCGGAGCCCGAGGCCGCAGCGGAAGCTCCTGCCGAGGAGGCGCCCGCCGAGGACGCTCCCGCGCAGGAGGCCCCCGCCGAGGAGCCGCCGGCCGCCGACGCGCCGGCCGCCGAGGAGGTGCAGGCCTGATGGCCGAGATCTCCGCCCAGCTCGTCCGCGAGCTCCGGGAGAAGACCGGGGCCGGGATGATGGACTGCAAGCGCGCCCTGCAGGAGACGAACGGCGACATGGACGCCGCCGTCGTGCTCCTGCGCGAGCGGGGCATGGCGCAGGCGGCCAAGCGCGCCGACCGCGCCACCACCGAGGGGCTCGTTGGCTACCGCCTCGCGGACGACGGCTCCAAGGGGACGATGGTCGCGATCGGCTGCGAGAGCGAGCCCGTCTCCAAGAACGACGAGTTCCAGGCGTTCGCGAAGAAGGTGCTCGACCTCGTCGACGCCGAGGGTCTCGCGGCCGCCGACGGCCTCGAGACCGAGCGCGCGGAGCTCTCCGGCAAGCTCGGCGAGAACATCGCCGTCGCCGGCGGCGCCCGCTTCGAGGCGCTCGACGGCGGCCGCGTGGCCGCGTACGCCCATCCGCCGGCGAACAAGATCGGCGTGCTCGTCAACCTGCGCGGCGGCGACGCCGACCTCGGGCGCAAGCTCGCGATGCACATCGCGGCCTCGCCCGGCACGCAGTGGATCGGCCGCGAGGACGTCCCCGAGGAGGCCGTCTCCGCGGAGCGCGAGATCTACGCGAACTCGGACGAGGTGCAGTCGAAGCCGGAGCAGGCCCGTGAGAAGATCGTCGAGGGGATGCTGAACAAGCGCTTCTTCGCCGCCAACGTGCTCACCGAGCAGGAGTGGGTGCACGACACGAGCCAGACCGTCGGCCAGGTGCTGTCGGGCGCGGGCGCCTCGGTGCTCGAGTTCCAGCGCTTCGACCTGACTCGCTAGACGTGGCCGTCCAGCCCGAGGAATCCACGACCGCGGCCTCCGGCGCGACGCCCGCGTTCCGCCGCGTCCTCCTGAAGCTCTCGGGCGAGGCGCTGATGGGCGAGCGCGACTACGGGATCGAGGTCGCCGTCGTCCGGGCGCTCGCGGTCGAGGTCGCGGCGGTGCGCGCCGAGGGCGTCGACGTCGCGATCGTGGTCGGCGCGGGCAACTTCTACCGCGGCCTCGCCGCCGCGGCGGAGGGGATGGACCGCGCGACCGCCGACTACGCGGGGATGCTGGCGACGCTCCTCAACGCCCTGGCGCTGCAGGACGCGCTGGAGCGCGAGGGGACGGACACGCGGATCATGTCCGCGATCGCCGTCTCGGAGGTCGCCGAGCCGTACATCCGTCGCCGCGCGATGCGCCACCTCGAGAAGGGACGCGTCGTGATCTTCGCGGCGGGAACCGGCAACCCGTACTTCACGACCGACACCGCCGCCGCGCTGTGGGCGCTCGAGATCGGCGCCGACGCGATCCTGATGGCGAAGCACGGCGTCAACGGCGTCTACGACTCCGACCCGCGCACGAACGCGCAGGCCGGGTTCCTGCCGCGCCTGACCCACATCGAGGCGATCGAGCGCGGCCTGAAGGTGATGGACACGACCGCGCTGTCGCTCTGCATGGACAACCGGCTCGCGATCCACGTCTTCGAGCTGGCGGACGGCAACATCGGGCGCGTCGTCGCCGGCGAGGACGTGGGCACGATCATCTCGACCAAGGAGGCGTGAGGACATGGCCACGCTCGACGAGCTGCTCAACGAGGCGAAGGACCGGATGGCGAAGTCGGTCGAGCACGCGCGCACCGAGTTCGGCACCGTCCGCACCGGCCGCGCGTCCGCGTCGCTGCTCGACCGGATCAGCGTCGACTACTACGGCACCGCGACGCCGCTGCGCCAGCTCTCGACGATCAACGTCCCCGAGCCGCGCATGCTCACCGTGCAGCCTTTCGACCCGAGCTCGATCAAGGCGATCGAGAAGGCGATCATGGAGTCCGACCTCGGGCTGACGCCGTCGAACGACGGCAAGCTGATCCGCCTGCCGATCCCGCAGCTGACCGAGGAGCGGCGCAAGGAGCTCGTCAAGGTCGTGCGAGGCATGGCCGAGGAGCACCGCGTCGCCGTCCGCGAGATCCGCCGCGACGCGATGCGCCACCTGAAGGAGAAGGTCGACTCCGGCGAGGTCGGTGCCGACGAGGAGCACCGCGGCGAGCAGCGCGTGCAGGAGCTGACGGACGCGCACACGAAGCAGATCGACGAGCTGCTGAAGCACAAGGAGGCCGAGGTGATGGAGGTCTAGTGGCCTCCGCGCCGGGCACCGACGTCAGTCCCGGCGCCGTGGGGCGCCTGCCCGAGGTCGCGCACGCGGTCGCGATCATCATGGACGGCAACGGGCGCTGGGCCGCCGCGCGCGGGCTGGACGTCGCGGACGGCCATCGCGCCGGCTCGCGGGCGCTCCGGCCTGTCGTCGAGACGGCGATCGACCTCGGCGTCGAGTCGCTTGCGGTCTACGCCTTCTCGACCGAGAACTGGACGCGCTCCGCCGGCGAGGTGGGCGCGCTGATGGAGATCTTCGGCGAGACGATCGACCGCGAGCTGGAGGATCTCGCGAAGCAGGGTGTGCGCACGCGCTTCCTCGGCCGCCGCGACCGGGCGCCGGAGTGGCTGCAGGAGCGGATGGCGGAGCTCGAGCGCGCGACCGCCGACCGGACGCGGCTCGGCCTCTGGATCGCCTTCGACTACGGCGGGCGGGCGGAGCTCGTCGAGGCGGCGAGGCGGTTGGCTGCGAGCGGGATCGCGCCGGAGGAGATCGACGAGAACGCGCTCGCCCGCAGCCTCTACGAGCCGGAGATGCCCGATCCCGACCTCGTGATCCGCACGTCCGGGGAGCTCCGCATCTCCAACTTCCTGCTCTGGCAGTCCGCCTATGCGGAGTACCTCTTCACGGAGACGCTGTGGCCCGACTTCGGGCCGAGCGAGTTCCGCGCCGCGATCGAGGAGTACGCCAGCCGGCGCCGGAGATTCGGCGGCAGGTGACGAACTTCTTCTCGCGCCTGCTGGTCGCGATCGTCGGCCTGCCGCTCGTGCTCGGCCTCGTCTGGCTGGGCGGCTGGTGGCTGTTCGGGCTGATCACGGTCGCCGCGCTCGTCGCCGTGCACGAGTACGTGACGATGGCGAGGCCGCTGCGCCCGCTCGCGCCCGCCGTCTACGCCGGCGTCGTGCTCGCGCTCGTCGGAGCGAAGACGGGCGGCGTGCTCTGGATGCTGGCCGGATTCCTCGCCACCTTCGCGCTCGGCTTCCCGCTCAACAGCCTGGCGCGGACGAGGGCGCCGGCGACGGCGGCGCTCGGCTCGACGATCCTCGGCGCGGCGTGGATCGGCCTCGGTCTCGGCCACATCGTCCTCCTGCGCGACCTGCACGCCGAGCCGCGGACGATCGTCTTCGCCGTCCTCCTCACCGTCTGGGCGGCCGACACGTTCGCGTACCTCGGCGGCCGCGCGTTCGGGCGCCACAAGCTCGCGCCGCGCATCTCCCCGGGCAAGACGTGGGAGGGACTGCTCGTCGGGTCCGCCGCAGGCGTGTTCGTCGCGTTCGTCGCGCTCTACGACTCACGGAGCGACTACCTGCGCATCTGGCAGGCGGTCGTCCTCGGGGCGGTGGTGGTGGTCGCCGCGGTCGTCGGCGATCTGTTCGAGTCGGCGCTGAAGCGCGACATGGAGGTCAAGGACACGGGTCGCCTGCTGGGCGGGCACGGCGGGATCCTCGACCGGGTCGACGCCCTGCTCTTCGCAGGCGCCGCCGCGTACTACCTCGTACTCGCGTTCGGGTACAGCTGAGTCTCCGCGCAGGCGCTTGAGCACGTCGACCGCCTGCTCGGCGGCGACACGCACGCTCGTGACGTAGCTCGCGATCGGGTCGCGGGCCGGCACGCGCCCTTCGACGAGCGTGATGAAGCCCTGGATCACGAGCAGGTGGTTGGCGAGCTCGTGGAGATCCCGACGAGGGTCGGGGGCGGTCGATTCGCAGAGGAGGCTGAAGGTCATGCCTTCACCTTCGTCAGGCAGCATGCTGTTGACATCAGTACTCGCCCGCAGGCGTCGTCCGTACCGCGTAACGGCTCGTAGACTGCGTTTCGTGGCTTTCGAGACCAAGCGCGTGGCCCTCCTGGGCGCCACCGGCTCGATCGGCCGCCAGGCGATCGAGGTGATCGCCGCGAACCCCGGTCTGGAGCTGTGCGCTGCAGCGTCCGGCTCGAGCCCGCTGGACGACGTCGACGCACCGGTCAAGCAGGTGGGCGGCGACCTCGTCGAGCTGCTCGAGCGCGCCGAGCCTGACGTCGTCCTCAACGCCGTCGTCGGGTTCGCCGGCATCCACGCGACCCTCTGGTCGCTCGAGCGCGGCGTCGACCTCGCGCTCGCGAACAAGGAGAGCCTCGTCGCCGGCGGGGAGCTGGCGCGCGGGGCGCTGGAGCGGGGCGGAGGCCGGATCCTCCCGGTCGACAGCGAGCACTCGGCGCTCTTCCAGTGCCTCGAGGGCCGCGACGCCGCGCAGGTCGACACGCTCGTCGTCACCGGCTCGGGCGGCCCGTTCCGCGGCCGCTCGCGCGACGAGCTGACGGAGGTGACGCCGGAGCAGGCGCTCGCACATCCGACCTGGCGCATGGGCCCGAAGATCACGGTGGACTCCGCGACGCTGGCCAACAAGGGCCTGGAGGTGATCGAGGCGCACTTCCTGTTCGACGTGCCGTACGAGAGGATCGAGGTCGTCCTGCAGCCGACGTCGATCGTCCACTCGCTCGTCCGCTTCCGCGACGGCGCCGCCCTCGCGCACCTCGGCCACCCGGACATGCGCGTGCCGATCTCGTACGCGCTCACGTACCCCGAGCGGGCCGAGACGCCGCTCGCGCCGCTCGACCTGACCTCGTTGACGCTCGAGTTCGAGGCGCCGGACACGGAGACGTTCCCGATGCTCGCGCTTGCGCGCGAGGCGGGCGAACGGGGAGGAACGGCGCCGTGCGCGTTCAATGCCGCGAACGAGGTGGCCGTCGCGGCGTTCCTGGCCGGGGAGCTCTCCTTCCTCGGCATCCCGGAGGTGGTCGGCGAGACGCTCGCCGCCGTCGACGGCACGCCCGCGCGCGACGTCGCCGACCTGCTCGCCGCCGACCGCGAGGCGCGTGAGCTCGCGGAGAAGGTGGCCGCGTGATCTGGGTCGTCGTGATCGGCGGGCTCTTCCTGCTCGTCTTCCTGCACGAGCTCGGCCACTTCGCAGCCTCGTTCGCGGTCGGGATCCGGCCGCGCAGCTTCTATGTCGGCTTCCCCCCGGCGATCGCGAAGGTCAACCGCTGGGGGATCGAGTTCGGGCTGGGCGCGATCCCGCTCGGCGGCCTCGTCCGCATCCCCGGCATGCACCGGCCGGCGGGGCACGACGTCGAGGCGTACATGGCGCCCGCCCTGCGCGAGGAGCCGAGCCTCGTCACGTACGTGCAGCGGATCCGGCGCGCCCTGGACGCCGACGACTTCGAGCGCGCCCGCGCCACGGTTCGCGAGCTCTGGGTCGCGGTCGAGCTGACGAAGCTCTCGCGGCCCGCGCGCCGCTCGGCCGAGCGCGCGATGCGCGAGGTCGAGGAGGGGAGCGGCCGCGACGCCTACTGGCGGCAGCCGACCTGGAAGCGCGTCGTCGTGATCGCCGCCGGCCCGCTCGCGAACGTGCTCGTCGCGTTCGTGATCTTCTTCGCCGTCTACCTGAGCGGCGCCCCGTCCAGCACGCCGACGACGAAGGTCGCGGTGGTCTCGGCGGGAACCCCCGCCGCGGCCGCGGGGCTGCAGCCCGGCGACCGCGTCACGGCCGTCGACGGGATCCCGACGCCGACCTTCGACGCCGTCTCGAGGCTGATCCGGGCGAGCCGCGGCACCGCGATCGCCCTGACCGTCGACCGCGGCGGCCGCTCGGTCACGCTCGGCCCGCGCAAGACGATCTACAGCGGCGACCACTGGATCTGGGGCTTCGAGCCTGCTGCCCGGCTCGTCTCCTACTCGCCCCTGAAGAGCGCGCGGCTCGCGGCGGTCGACTGCTGGCAGGTGGTGAGCGGCACCGTCGGAGCGATCGCGTCGATGTTCCGCGGCCACGGCGGCGGCCAGGTGACGAGCACCGTCGGCATCGCGCGGATCTCCGCCGCCGCGCTCAAGGTCAGCTTCAACTGGTACCTGCAGATCCTCGGGCTCGTGAGCATGTCGCTTGCGCTACTCAACCTGCTGCCGCTGCTCCCGCTCGACGGCGGTCACATCCTCTTCTCGCTGATCGAGGGGGTGCGCCGCCGCGCGCTCGCCCGCGAGGTCTACGAGCGCGTCTCGATGGTCGGCTTCGCGCTGATCCTGCTGATCTGGGTGATCGCGCTTTCGAACGACTTCTCCTCCAGCGCGCCGCGCTAGCTCAGGAGCCGCTGAGGTGCGGCGAAAAGGCGCCTGGCTAGACTGACTCGGAGGATGGCGAGCAAGCGCCGGATCATGGTGGGTGGCGTCGCGATCGGCGGCGGCGCGCCCGTCGTCGTGCAGTCGATGACGACGACGAAGACGCACGACGTCCCCGCGACGACCGCGCAGATCGCGGAGCTGGCGAGCGCCGGCTGCGAGATCGTCCGCGTCGCGGTGCCGAAGACCGAGGACGCGGAGGCGCTCGGCAGGATCGTCCGCTTCTCACCGGTGCCGATCATCGCGGACATCCACTTCAACGCCTCGCTCGCGCTGAAGGCGATCGAGCAGGGCGTGGCCGCGGTGCGCATCAACCCCGGCAACATCGGCGGCCCGGACAAGCTGGCCGAGGTCGTGCGCGCGGCGAAGGCGAAGGGGACGCCGATGCGGATCGGCGCCAACTCCGGCTCGCTCCCGAAGCACCTCGAGGAGCTCGCGCAGCACGACCAGGCCGAGGCGCTCGTCGAGGCGGCGCTGGAGGAGGTCCGCCTGCTCGAGAGCCTCGACTACTACGACTTCAAGATCTCGGTCAAGTCGAGCCACGTGCCGACGATGATCCGCGCCTACCGGATCCTCTCGGAGAAGGTCGACTACCCGCTCCACCTCGGCGTCACCGAGGCGGGCACCGTCTTCGCCGGCTCGATCAAGAGCGCCGTCGGGATCGGCACGCTCCTCGCCGAGGGGATCGGCGACACGATCCGCGTCTCGCTCTCCGCGGATCCCGTGGAGGAGCCGAAGACCGCGTACGAGATCCTCAAGGCGCTCGGTCTGCGCGAGCGCGGCCCGGTGATGATCGCGTGCCCCTCGTGCGGCCGCGACAACGTCGGCGTGCACACGCTCGCCGAGGAGGTCGAGCGGCGCCTGAAGGAGTATCCGCAGCACTTCGAGGTCGCCGTCCTCGGCTGCGCGGTGAACGGCCCCGGCGAGTCCGGCGACGCCGACTTCGGCATCGCGGGCGGCCGCGACGTCGGCTTCATCTACGCGCACGGCCGCGTGCTCAAGAAGGTCTCCAGCGACATCCTGATCGACGAGCTCTTCCACGAGATCGACAAGTGGATCGCCGACGGGATGAACCGCCCGAAGCGGCTGAAGATGGCGAAGCCGGCGGCGCTGGCCATGGCCGAGGCGTCCGCGATCCCGCTCGAATAGCCTAGGGCGACAACGCATGATTGCCCGGGCCTCACAGCTCTTCCTGCCGACCCTGCGCGACGCGCCCGCCGACGCGGAGGCGGTCTCGCACAAGCTGCTCGTGCGCGGCGGCTTCATCCGCCAGGTCGCGGCCGGCGTCTGGACGTTCCTGCCGCTCGGCTGGCGCGTCCACCGCAAGGTGGAGCAGATCATCCGCGAGGAGATGGACGCGATCGGCTGCCAGGAGATGCTGATGCCGGTGCTGACGCCGTTCGAGCTCTGGCAGCAGTCGAAGCGCGACTTCATCGAGGAGCTGTT
>DASZYW010000243.1:0-2248 GCA_035545195.1 Gaiellaceae bacterium | reverse complement strand
GCTCCCACCAGACGTTCCGCACGTGCAGCAGCCCCGCCTTGCGGTCGTGCACCGGCTCGATCCGCCCGATCAGCCGGTCGCCGCGCAGGATCGGCAGCACGTAGTAGCCGTACTGGCGCTTCGCCGCCGGCACGTAGATCTCCAGCCGGTAGTGGAAGCCCCAGAGCGCCTCCATCCGCGCGCGGTCGTGGATGAGCCGGTCGAAGGGGGAGAGGAACGTCGTCCGCGCGGCCGGCACCGGGCCGTCGGACGCGTCCGGGTGCGCGAGCCATTCGCCCTTCTTGAGCCTGACGCCGAGCGCGCGGAACCGCTGCTCCGCCCAGCGGCGGTCCGCCTCGGCGGCGGAGATGCGCTCGACCTCCGGGTACCAGCGCTCGGCGAGATCCCAGAGCCGCTGCCCCTGCCGGCGCCCGACCACGGCGACGTGGCCGCGCGCCGCGAGGATCTCCAGCATCAGCCCCATCTTGCGCGCGCCCCACCAGTCGTGATGCTCGCGCTCGAGACCGACATGGTCCTCGATCTCCCGCGAGAGGAGCGGCCCACGCCGCTCGAGCTCGCGCAGGACGTAGCGGCGGAAGCCCGGGTTCTCGCTCAGGAAGCCCTTGGCCTTCGAGTTGTCGTAGCGGCGCATGAACGCCCGCAGGATCGGCAGGTCCTCGATCGGGTAGACGAACGCGCGCCACTCGACGAGCTTCCGCTCCTCCCAGAGCAGCCGGTCGAGCTCCGCGCGCTCGTACGGGCCGAGCCTGCTCCACAGGACGAGGTACTGCGGCGGCGCCACCGCCGAGATCGGATCGATCTGGAGGAAGCCGAGGCGGCGCACGGTGTCGAGCACCGACGTGGCGCTCCCGTCGAGCAGCTGGGAGCGGACCGCGATCCGGCGCGCTTCTGCAAGTGTGACGGCGGTGGGCTTCATCGACTTCGTACTAGACCAGTTGCCGCCGGCCCCGTGTCGGGTGCTCGAAGTCGGCTGCGGGAGCGAGGGCGGGCTCGTCGAGGAGCTCGCCGCGCGCGGCTACGAGACGCTCGGCGTCGACCCGCACGCGCCGGAGGGCGAGCGCTTCGCGCGGACGCGGTTCCAGGATCTCGAGCTCGGCGAGTTCGACGCGATCGTCGCCGGCCGCATGCTCCACCACGTGCACCCGCTCGGCGAGTCGCTCGACCTGCTCGCGGCCGCGGCGCCGCTGATCGTCGTGGACGAGTTCGCGTGGGACCGGATCGACGAGGCGGCGCAGGACTGGTACGAGGGCCAGCACCGGCTGCTGCGCAGCGCGGGCGCCGAGCCGAACGGGCCGCCCTCGCTCGACGAGTGGCGCTGGAAGCACGCCGACCTCCACCCGCACGACGTCGTCCTTGCCGCCCTGCGCGAGCGCTGGCGGGAGCGCGAGCTCGAGTGGCTCCCCTACCTGCACCGCTGGCTCGGCGGCCCGGCGAGCGAGGGGCTCGAGGCGGCGCTCGTCTCCGCGGGCGCGCTGCCGGCGATCGGCTACCGCTGGGTGGGAGTTCGTTAGGCTCAGGCCGTGGCGCAGCGTCGGAGGAAGAACCCGTGGGTGTCGGCGACCGAGGTGCTCGTGTGGGTGCTGTTCGCGCTCCTGCTCGTCCCCGCAGGCTTCGCCGGCTGGGCGATCGGCCACTACACGTCGCTCGGCAAGAGCAGCGGGACGGCGACGGTCACCGAGACGGTGACGACCACCGCCGCCGCGCCGACCACCACAGCGGCGACCACGACCGCCGCGCAGACGACGACCGCCGCCGCCGGTTCGGGCGGGAACGCGGCCGCCGGCAAGGCCGTCTTCGCCTCGAACAGCTGCGCGTCCTGTCACACGTTCGCGGCGGCGGGCGCCTCCGGCAAGGTCGGCCCCGATCTCGACACCGCGCCGGCCGCGGACGCGAAGAGCGCGAACATGACGCTGGCCGCGTTCCTCAAGCAGTCGATCGTCGACCCGAACGCCTACATCGCGAAGGGCTACTCGTCCGGCGTGATGCCCCAGACGTTCGGCAAGTCGCTCACGGCGACGCAGCTCGCCGACCTGGTCGCCTTCCTCGGCGGCTAGTCGGCCAGGAACTCCTCGAGCCGGCCCGCTTCCGCGGCGAGCTCCGCCTTCGTCTCGCGCGAGAGCTTCCCGAACGGCTCGGTGACGACGCGCCCCTTGTCGACGCGCCAGGTTCCCGCGACGAGGCCGTCGACGAGGAACGTCTGCCCGACGTCGCCGTTGTTGGCGATGATCACCTTCCGGTACGGCTCGGG
>DASZYW010000242.1:0-14625 GCA_035545195.1 Gaiellaceae bacterium | reverse complement strand
CTATCGCTTCGACTGCCTGCTCTACTCGCCGCCCGGCCATCCGCGCCTGATCTCGGCCTACGAGATCTGCTTCGACCCGGACGGGCGGCTCGTCCAGACGATCGACCGCCACACCGGGACGCCGCACTTCGCGTCCCTGCTGGAGCAGCCGTCGAGCGCGACGTTCCGGGTCCCGGTGCCGCGCCTGATCGCCCTCTTCCGCCGGCTCGGCGTCTTCGGGGACGACCGTCTCGCCGGCAAGCAGGACGAGACGACGACGCTGCCGACGATCGACGCCGACTCCGGCGCGCGCTACTTCCCGCGCCCGCCGAAGTCGTGATGGTCGCGGTCGCCGTTCTCTTCTGGCTCTCGCTGGCCGCGCTCGCGTGGACGCACGCGCTCTACCCGCTCGCCGCCGTCGGCCTCTCGCGACTGCGTTCGCGGCCGCCCGCGCGCGACGAGGAGCGGCTGCCGTCGGTCGCCGTGATCGTTGCGGCGTGGAACGAGGAGGCGGCGATCGGGGCCCGCGTCGAGAACCTCCGCGCGCTCGACTATCCGGCCGAGTTGCTCGAGGTCGTCGTCACCTCCGACGCGTCCAGCGACCGCACCGAGGAGCTGGCCGCGGCGGCCGGCGCGCGCGTGGTGCGGAACGAGCGCGGCGGGAAGGTGGCGGCGCAGGACGCCGCCGTGCGGCAGACCGACGCCGAGGTGGTCGCCTTCTCGGACGCGAACGCGACCTGGGCGCCCGACGCGCTGCGGAAGCTCGTCCGGAGCTTCGGAGACCCGGAGGTCGCGTACGTCTGCGGACAGCTCCGGCTCGAGGCCGCCGACGGCTCGAACCGGGAGGGCGTCTACTGGCGCTACGAGATGGTGACGCGCGACGCCGAGTCGCGGCTCGGCTCGGTCACCGGCGGCAACGGCTCGATCTACGCCATCCGCCGCGCCGACTACGCGGAGGTCGATCCCCGCTTCGGGCACGACCTCTCGCTCCCGTATCTGATGGCTCAGCGCGGCCGGCGCGCCGTCTACGAGCCGGAGGCGCACGCGTTCGAGAAGCCGACGCCGACGAACGAGACCGAGTACCGGCGGAAGGTGCGGATGTTCGAGCACTGCTGGCTGATCGTCCTCAAGGGCAGGATGCTGCGCGGCCAGTCGCTCGGCTATCTCGCCGCCCTCCTCTCGCATCGCCATCTCCGCTACGCGAGCGGCCTGCTCCATCTCGTGTGGCTGGCCGCGTCGCTCGCGCTCGTCGGTCACGGCGTCGTGTACGCCGTCGCGCTCGGCCTCCAGCTCGGAGTGCTCGTCGCCGCCGCGTTCGGCGTCGGGCTCCCGCGCTACTACGTCCTCGTCACGTGGGCGACGGTCGTGGCGCTGTGGAACTACCTCCGGCGCGGCGTCCCCGCCGTCTGGACGCCCCAGCGGGAGCAGTCGCCGGCGTCGTTATCCTGACGCGCCCGATGGAGCTCGTCTGCCCCCGCGACCACAGTCTCCTCGCCCGCGAGAACGGCTCGCTCCGCTGCGCCGAGGGCGCCCACCAGTTCGAGCTCCGCGACGGCGTGCCGCTGCTCCTGCTCGCCGACGAGGCGCCGACGCAGGAGGGGTACTGGGCCACCGGCGCCGAGGTGTACCGCGACGACCCGCTCGAGTTCGAGGCGGGGAAGATCGACCCGTACGTCCGCAAGGTGCTCGTCGGCACCTGCGGGAACCTCTACCTCGACGTCGACCGCTTCACGAGCTACCCGATCCCGCAGCTGCGGCTGCCCGCGGGCGAGGGCCGTTCGCTGCTCGACATCGGCTGCAACTGGGGACGGTGGACGATCGCCGCGGCGCGGAAGGGGTACGCGCCCGTGGGCGTGGACCCCGCCTTCGGCGCGATCCAGGCGGCCGGGCGCGTCACCGCAGAGCTCGGCGCCGAGGCGGAGTACGTCGTCGGCGACGCGCGTCATCTCCCCTTCCCGGACGGGAGCTTCGACACCGTGTTCTCGTACGGCGTCCTCCAGCACTTCTCGCCGCCGGACGCGCTGCTCGCGATCGCCGAGATGGGCCGCGTCTGCCGCCCCGGCGGGACAGCCTTGCTCCAGATGCCGGGCCGTTACGGGCTCCGGAACCTGCAGCAGCAGGCACGGCGCGGCTTCTCCGAAGGGGCGCACTTCGACGTGCGCTACTGGTCGCCGCGCCGGTTGCGCGACGCGTTCGAGCAGGCGGTCGGGCCGACGCGCCTCGAGGTCGACGGCTACTTCACGCTCAATCCGCAGGCGGCGGATCTCGCGCTGCTCCCGCCTGCGCGCGCGGCCCTGGTCAGGGTCTCGGAGGCGCTGCGCCGCGTGGCCGACTGGGCGCCGCCGCTCGTCCACGTCGCCGACAGCGTGTACGTGCGCGCCGTCCGCCGCGCGTGAGCCGTCCGGCTTCCCGTCTCGCGTCGCGCATTACGCTGCGCGGATCGTGACCGCGCGCTCTCTCGGCCAGAGCCGGCAGCTCGACTGCACCTTCGACCGCGTTCGCTCGGCGTGACGGAGCTGAGCTCCGCCGCGGCAGCGCCAGACGACCTGTGGGCGCTCCGGGCGCTCGGCGGGGCCGCGCGGCTGCAGCAGTGGATGTTCTCCCTGCTGCGCCCGACCCAGGTGGGGCCGGCCCTCGAGATCGGCTCGGGGATCGGCACCTTCAGCGAGCTCCTGCTCGAGTTCGGGATGGCGCCGCTGCTGCTCGTCGAGCCGGAGCCCGCGTGCACGGAGGAGCTGGCGCGCCGCTTCGGCGGCAGGGACGACGTCACGATCGTCGCGGAGACGCTTCCGGGCTCGGAGGCGGTGCGGGCGCGCGCGGGCTTCTTCCGATACGCGCTCTGCCAGAACGTCCTCGAGCACATCGACGACGACGAGGCGGCGCTGGCCGAGATCGCCGCGGCGCTCGGCCCGGGCGGGGAGCTCGCCCTGCTCGTCCCGGCCCATCCCGCGCTCTTCGGCCGGCTCGACCGGCGCTTCGGGCACCGCCGCCGCTACACGCGCGAGCGGCTGCTCGCCCTGGTCGCGGCGGCCGGGCTGGAGACGGTCGACGTGCGCTCCTTCAACCTCCTCGGCGTCCCGGGCTGGTGGATCGCCGGGCGGACGCGGCTCCTGGACATGACCGACCGCTCGCTGGCCGCGTTCGACGCGCTCGTCCCGCTCGCGCGGCCGCTCGAGGACGTTCTGCGGCCGAGGCTGGGCCTGAGCCTGATCGTGCGAGCCCGGAGGCCGGCGTGAGCGCGCCCGAGCTGACGTTGCTGATGCCCGTCTACAACGAGCACGCGACCGTGGAGCGCGCGATCGCCGAGGTGCTCGCCGCGCCCCTCCCCGACTACGAGCTGATCGTGATCGACGACGGCTCGACCGACGGGACCCGAGAGCTGCTCCGCGAGGGCACGTGGCCGGACCACGTCCGCGTCCTCCACCACGAGCGCAACCGCGGCAAGGGCGCTGCGCTCCGCACCGGGCTCGCGGAGTCCCGCGGCGTCTACACGGCGATCATGGACGCCGACCTGGAGTACGACCCGTCGGACATCCCGGCGCTGCTCGAGCCGCTGCGTCGCGGCGACTCCCCGGCGGCGTACGGCACCCGCGGCTTCCAGTCCCACTCGGCCTACAGCTTCTGGTACGTGGTCGGCAACCACGCCGTCACGTTCTTCGCGAACGCGATCTACAACTGCTGGATCTCGGACATGATGACCGGCCACAAGGCGATCCGGACCGATCTCTTCCGCTCGCTCCGCCTGCGGTCGCGCGGGTTCGCGATCGAGGCGGAGATCACGGCGCGGCTCCTCCGCGAGGACGTTCGGATCTACGAGGTGCCGATCGTCTACCGCGCGCGCTCCCGCAGCGAGGGGAAGAAGCTGACCGCCCTCGACGGGCTGAGGGTCCTCGCGACGCTTCTCCGCTGCCGGTTCCTGTGAATCGCCTCGCTGATCTCGCCGTCACGATCCCCGCGCTCGTCGTCGCCGGCCCTCTGCTCGCGGCGGCCGCGGTGGCCGTCAAGCTGCAGGACGGCGGCCCCGTCCTCTACCGGCAGACCCGCGTCGGCAAGGACGGCCGGGACTTCGAGCTGCTGAAGCTGCGCACGATGGTGGTCGGCGCGGAGACGATCGGCGCAGGCTTCGCGGTCGACCACGGCGACTCGCGCATCACGCGCGTCGGCAGGGTCTTGCGCAAGCTCTCGCTCGACGAGCTGCCTCAGCTCTGGAACGTGATCCGCGGGGAGATGAGCGTGATCGGGCCGCGGCCGACGCTCCGCTACCAGGTCGAGCGCTACGACGACCGCCAGCGGCGACGCCTCGACGTGAAGCCCGGCATCACCGGCTGGGCCCAGATCCACGGCCGCGCGACGCTGCCCTGGGCGGAGCGGATCGAGCTCGACGTCTGGTACGTCGAGCACCGCTCGCCGGCGATCGACCTGAAGATCCTCGCCCTGACGCCGTTCGCGCTCTTCCGTGGCACCTACAAGGGCGCGACCGGAGGCTGGCAGCCCTAGCAGCCCCGCTCGACCGTCTCCTGCACGAGGAGCTTCGCGGTCTCGGACGCCCAGTCGTAAGGGAGCGTGCGCCAGTCGCTGCCGGCTCCGACGAAGCTGAGCTTCCCGTCCCAGCAGCGGCGGAAGAGGATCCTGGCGCGCGTCAGGTGGTACGTCGACGAGACCACGACGAGCGAGCGCCAGCCGTGCGCGCGGGCGAGGCCGGCCATGTGGCGCGCCTCTCCGCGCGTGCTGTACGGGTGCGCCTGGAAGCAGAGGACGCGCACCGACGCGTAGCGGCCCTTCCTGCAGAGGCTCTCGGCCCGCGGCCACGGCGTCGGCCGGGAGACGGAGAGCACGAGCACCGGCGCGACCGCCCGCCGCGCGAGCGCGAGCGCGCTCGGCAGGCGCCTGTGGTCGCCCGAGAGCATGACGATCGCGTCCGCGTGCGCCGGCGCCCCCGTGTCGGCCGCCGGGCGGACGAAGAGGAACCAGCAGGCGGCGAGCCACGCCGCCACGAGCACCGCGACGAGGGTGAGCAGGCGGCGGAGCACCGGGCCGAGTGAAGCACAGGCCGCTACCCTCCTCGCGGATGAGCGGCGGCGTTCTCTTCACGTGCGCGGGCCAGCGCGTCGACATCGTGACCGCGTTCAAGCGGGCGGGCGCCCGCACCGTCGCCGCGGACGTGAACCCGCTCGCGCCCGCGCTCTACCACGCCGACGCGCACGAGTTCGTCCCGCGCGTCGAGGATCCCGCCTACGTGCCGGCGCTGCGCGAGATCGTGGAGCGGCACGAGCTCTCCCTGATCGTCCCGCTGACCGACCTCGACCACGGCGCGCTCACGCGCGGCCGCGACGAGCTCGGCGGGGCGCTCGTGCTGCTGCCGTCGGCGGAGATCGTGGACGCGCTCGAGGACAAGTGGGCCGCCTTCCTGCTCTTCGAGGAGCGCGGGATCGGCACGCCGCGCACCTGGCTCCCGGGCGAGCTCCCGGACGAGCTGCCCTTCCCGGTGCTGGTCAAGGCGCGCCACGGGTTCGGGTCGCGCGGCATCCATCGCTGCGCCGACCGGCGCGAGCTGGAGTTCTTCCTCGGGTACACCACGCTCGACTCGATGGTGCAGCAGTGCTGCGCCGGCGAGGAGTTCTCGATCGACGTCTTCTGCGACCTCGAGGGCCGCTGCCTGAACGCGGTGTCGCGCACGATGATCGAGTCGAAGGGCGGCGAGTCGATCAAGGGGATGACGGTCCGCGACCGCGAGCTGATCGAGGTCGGCCGCCACGTCTCGGAGACGCTCGGGCTCGTCGGGCCGGCGTGCATCCAGTGCTTCCGCGAGCCGGACGGCAGGCACCTCGTCACCGACATCAACCCGCGCTTCGGCGGCGCCTTCCCGCTGCCTACCGCGGCGGGGAGCGGCTATCCGGAGCTCGCGCTCGCGCTCGCCGCGGGCGAGCGGCCCGAGCCGCGCCTCGGCGACTTCCGCGACGGGCTGGTGATGACGCGCTTCCTCTCCGAGCTTGTCCTGACCGCCGACGAGGGCGGTACGCTCGTCCCGTTCGCGGAAGAGCTCCCCGAATCCCTCTTCTCGGAGCGGGCAGAGACCGAGTAGCCGTGCCGTCGCGCTTGCTCCGCATCGCGCTCCTGCTCGTCCTCGCAGGCGGCGTCGCCACGTCCGCGACCGTCCGCGGCTCGAGCGCCGCGCGGGCGGACGAGCAGCCGCCGCCCGCCGAGACCTCGACCGAGCCGACCGTCACCACCCCGCCGCCCGCGACGGCGCCGACCACGACCACGACGCCGGCCACGACGACTCCGGCCCCGGCAGAGAAGGGCGTCGAGCTCGTCGTGACCGTGCTCGACGGCGACCGCCGCCTCCGCGTCCGCGGCGCGCGCGTCCGCCTCGCCGGGCACTCGAAGCGCACGAACCGCGACGGCGTCGCCACGGTCGTCGTCCCGCACCGGCGGCACGCCTTCACGGTCTCGATCGCCGCGAAGGGGTTCCAGACGCGGACGCTGCTCGTCCACTTCGAGCTGAAGCGCAAGCAGACGCTGCGCATCTACCGGCCCGACCTGCAGTGGCCGATGTACGGGGTCGACAACTCGCGCACGCAGGCGCAGCCGCACATCAAGCTCCGGCCGCCGTTCCGCACCGTCTGGAGCCTGAACATGGGGGGCCTGATCGAGTTCCCGGCGGTCGTCGACGACGGCGTCGCGTACATCGGCAACGCCAAGGGCCAGGTGCGCGCGATCTCGATGCGCTTCGGCAAGGTGATCTGGCGGCACGACACGCCGGGGCACCCGCGCATGGCCTCGTCGCCGGCGGTCGCGGGGACCGAGGTCGTCTACCACACGATGGACGGGCACGTGGACGTGCTGCGCCAGGCGAACGGGCACCCGCTCTGGAGCTACGACGCGGGCTCGCCGATCGAGTCGTCGCCGATCGTCCACGACGGCGTCGACTACTTCGGCGCCTGGAACGGCCGCGTCTCGGCGCTCGACCTGAAGACGCACAAGCTGCGCTGGACGCGGACGCTCGGCGCCAAGATCACCTCGAGCGCGGCGATCGTCGGCGGCACGCTCTACATCGGCGACTACTCCGGGCGGCTCTGGGCGCTCTCGGCCCGCACCGGTGCGACGCGCTGGGTCGGCCAGGTGAACGGGCGCATCTACGGGACTCCCGCAGTCGCGAACGGGCGGATCTTCGTCCCCTCCTCGACCGGCTACTCGCTGACCGCGTTCAGCACGCGCGGCGCGCGGCTGTGGACCGTGCGCGCCGGCGGCTACGTCTACTCGTCTCCCGCCGTCGCGAGCGGCCGCGTCTTCTTCGGCTCCTACGACGGCTCCTTCTACGGCGTCTCGGCCGCGACCGGGCGGCTGCTCTGGCGGGTCTACGCCGGCGGGCCGATCAGCGGCGCCGCGGTGGTCGTCGACGGGATCGCGTACGCCGGCAGCTTCGCGCGCCGCATCCTCGGCGTGAACGCCGCGACCGGCAAGACGGTGCTCACCTACCGGCACGGCGACTACGTGCCGGTCTCCGGGAACGGGATGCGTCTGCTCTTTCACGGCTATTCTCGGCTGTACGCCGTCGAGCCGAGGACCGCCGGTCGCAAAGCCGTGACCCGTATCACCGCCTCATCCAGCAACAGCTCCCGGCGCCCGGGCAAGTGACCTCGGGCGCGCGGCGGCTCGCAGCCGTCGCCGCCGTCGCCGCCCTCGCGCTGGCCTTCCCACTCGTCGCCTCCGCGCGGAGCTCGTCCGCGGCGCTCGCACGCAAGGGGATCGCCCGCGCCCACGCGACCGGTTGGCTGAAGACGCCGCAGGCGAGGCTCTACCGTGGCGACGTCTACCTCGCGCTGCAGGGCGTCCGGCACCTGCCACGCGGCCGCGGCGCGATCCTCGAGAGCCAGCTCTCGCAGGTCTCGGCGGTGTGGCAGTCGTACATCGCGCCGCGCGCGCTCGCCGTCTTCTCGCAGCTGCGCGAGAACCGCGACTACCTCCGCGCGCACCCGGAGCCGACCCACGCGACCGACGTGACCGGCCCCGACGGCGTCGTCTACCGCTGGTTCGCCGGCAAGGGCTTCGAGTTCCACCCGCTCGCCAACTTCGGGAAGCTGAACACGCTCGTCGCGCAGAAGAACACGGAAGCGACGCGGGAGCTCGCGGACGCGCTCGTCGCGCGCGCGGTGCCGCGGGCGGGGACGCTGCGCTGGGAGTACGCGTTCCCGTACGGCGGCGGGGCCCCGTGGACGTCCGGCCTCGCGCAGGCGGTCGCGGCGCAGTCGCTGGCGCGGGCGAGCGTGCTGCTCGACGATCCCTCGCTGCTCGCGGCGGCCCGCAAGGCCTACCTCGCCGTCGCCGGCTCGCTCTCCGTCCCGACCTCGGCCGGCCCCTGGGTGCGGCTGTACAGCTGGAGCCGCGGCCTCGTCCTGAACGCGCAGCTCCAGACCGTGCTCTCGCTGCGCAGCTACGCGACGCTCGCCGGCGACACCCAGGCGCAGGCGTTCGCCGACCGGATGCTGACGGCGGCGCAGCAGCTCTTCGGCCGCTTCGACACCGGCGACTGGTCGCTCTACGAGCTCGGAGGCCGCTACGCGTCGACGAGCTACCAGGAGTTCGTCACCGACCTGCTCGCGAAGCTCGCCGACGCGACCGACGACCCGTTCTGGCAGGCGGCCGCGACCCGCTTCGTCAACTACACCTACGAGGCGCCCGACGTGGAGGAGGGCGGGGACGACACGCCGCTCGTCACGTACCCGCAGCCGGCGGACGGCTGGCTCGACTCGGTGAGGATCCCGTTCACGCTCTCCAAGCGGGCGACCGTGACCGTGTCGATCGCCGGCAAGACGGTCGCCACGCTGAAGAACGTCGCCGGCGGCGACCGGTCGGTCACGTGGACGCCGCCGCCCGACATGCAGCCCGGCACCTACGACGTGCTCGTGCGCGCCGTCGACTTCGAGGGCCGCGCCGCGACCTACGCGCTCGAGCCGGTCACCGTCGCCTGGGACACGCTGCCCCCGCCGCTGACCGCGCAGCTGGACACGACCACCGGGACGCTGACCTGGAGCACGACCGACGCCGGCACGCCGTGGCTCTCGCTCTCGCTCCAGCTCACCGACCCGGCCGGCGTCCAGCCGCCGCAGACGATCGACCTCGGCCAGCAGCCGCCGAGCGGCACGCTTCAGGTGACGCTGCCGCCCGGCACGTGGACGGTCACCCTGACCGGGACGAACTCCGCCGCGCTCGCGACGACGGTCCCGCTCGCCGCCGGCTCGCCTCCGGCGCCGTAACTACCCTTCGCGGCCGTGCGCCGCCGACCGCTGCTGATCGCCGTCGCCGTGCTCGTGCTCGCGGGCGCCGCGGCCGTCGCCGTCGCGGTCGTCCAGCGGCTCCACCGGATCGCCGACGTCCACGGCTCAGCCGCGGTCGAGTACTCCGCCGCGATCCCGGCGCCGATCGGCCCCGTCCCGGGCGTGCAGTGGTCGATGTACGGCTTCGACGCCGCGCGCACCCGCGCGATCCCGTCGCCGCTGCGCCCGCCGTTTCGGAAGGTCTGGACGTACCACGCGGGGAGCCTCGTCGAGTTCCCGCCCGGCGTCGGCTACAACCGCGTCTTCCTCTCCACCAACGCCGGGAAGGTCGCCTCCGTCAACGTCGCCACCGGCAAGCGCGCCTGGAAGCGCTACACGGGCCGCTGCGTCGCGGCGAGCCCCGCGGTCGGCGCCTTCGGCTCCGTCTACATGGCGTTCCTGAACGAGCCGCCCTGCAATCGCAGCGTCGGCGCGAAGGGGATCGACGGCGAGGTCGTCCGCTTCGCCGCCGGCTTCGGCAAGGCGAAGTGGACGCGGCGGATCGGCCCGAGCGAGAGCTCGCCGCTCCTGGTCTTCGGCAAGGTCTACGTCGGCGACTGGAACGGCGACGTCTGGGCGCTGGACGGCTCGCACGGGAACGTGCTCTGGCGCTTCCACGCCGGCGGCGCGGTCAAGGGCGGCGTCGCCTACGCGAACGGGCGCCTCTACTTCGGCTCCTACGACGGCCACCTCTACTGCCTCTCGCTCGCCGGGAAGCTGCTCTGGAAGGCGAAGGCGCAGGGGACGCTCCTCCACTCCGGCCGCTTCTACGCGACGCCGGCGGTCGCCCACGACCGCGTCTACATCGGCTCGACCGACGGCAAGGAGTACTCGTTCGGCGCCCGCACCGGGACGCTGCGCTGGTCGCACTCGACGGGCGGGTTCGTCTACTCGTCGACCGCGGTCTGGAGGGACGAGGTGTTCGTCGGCTCCTACTCGCACCGCTTCTACGCCTTCGACGCGGCGACCGGGGCCGAACGCTGGCGCTTCGACGCGAACGGCCCCATCTCCGGCTCGCCGACCGTCATCGGCGACGTCGTCTACTTCGCCACGCTCTCCCAGCGCACGTACGCGCTCGACGCGCGCACCGGCAAGCTGCTCTGGACGTTCCCGGACGGGAAGTACTCGCCCGTCGTCGCCGCCGGCAACCGGCTGTTCCTGGTCGGCTACGGGCTCGTCTATGGAATGGTGGAGCAGAAAGCCATGCGGAGAAGCAAACCGTGAGGTACGTGGTCACAGGGGCGGCGGGCTTCGTCGGCTCCCACCTGACCGAGTCGCTGCTCGCAGCGGGCCACGATGTCGTCGCGGTCGACTGCTTCACCGACTACTACGACCCGGCCGAGAAGGAGCGGAACGTCGCCGGGTTCCGCGTCGAGCGGGTCGACCTCGCCGAGCGCGACCTCGACCTGCGCGGCGCCGACGGGATCTTCCACCTCGCCGGCCGGCCCGGCGTGCGCAGCTTCGGCGGCGTCTTCGAGAGCTACCTGCGCGACAACCTGCTCGCCACCCAGCGCGTCTTCGAGCGGGCCGCCGACGCAGGCGTCCGGGTCGTCTTCGCCTCGTCGTCGTCGGTCTACGGCGACGCCGAGACCTACCCGACGCCGGAGGACGCCCACGCGCTGCCGGTCGCGCCCTACGGGCTGACGAAGCTCGGCTGCGAGCACCTCGCCCGCGTCTACGCGCGCGGCGACGGCGGCCTCGACGCGGTCGTCCTCCGCTACTTCACGGTCTACGGCCCGCGGCAGCGGCCGGACATGTTCATGCGCCGGGTCTGCGACCGCCTCGCCGACGGCGGCGTCTTCGAGCTCTACGGGGACGGCGAGCAGTCGCGGAGCTTCACCTACGTCGGCGACGCGGTCGCCGCGACGATGGCCGCCATGGAGGGCGCGGCGCCCGGCTCGCTCTACAACGTCGGCGGCGGGGAGGAGGCGACGATCAACGACGCGATCGCGCGCCTCGAGCGCCTCGCCGGCCGGACGCTCGACGTCCGCCGCACCGGGGCGGCGCGCGGCGACGTCGTCCGGACGAAGGCCGACGTCTCCAGGATCGGCGACGAGCTCGGGTGGCGCCCGAGCACGAGCCTCGACGACGGCCTGGCGGCGATGTGGGCCTGGGCGTCCGGTACAGTCGCGCCCGCGTGAGCACGTTCGACCCCGAAGCGGAACAGGAAGTCGACTTCGCGAAGTACGTGCGGCTGCTGGCGCTGCGCTGGTGGCTGCTCGGGCTCGGCCTCGTCGCCGGCGCCGTGATCGGCTACGGCGTCTCGCTCGGCGGCTCGCAGGTCTACAAGGCGAGCGCCACCGTCTACCTCGGCCAGCCCTACTCCGCGAGCGGGAACATCCAGCTCCAGGACCTGCAGACGAACCCGTCCGCGGTGGCGGCGATCGTCCACTCCGAGCTCGTGATCCGCACCGTTGCCAAGTCGTGCGGCGCGAAGCCGGGCGACTTCCGCGGCGGCGTCTCGACGCAGAACGTCGCCGGCGCGATCGTCAAGAACGGCCAGAACCCGATCGTCCGGATCTCCGTCCAGGCGAAGAAGGGGAAGGAGGCCGCCTGCGCCGCGAACGGGCTGGCGCGGAAGGTGATCGAGAAGATCACGGCGTTCGCGAACACGAAGATCGCCAACTTCCAGGCCCAGGTCGCGAACGACGTCGAGCAGACGACGCTGATCAACAAGGCGCTCCAGGCGGGCGGCCTCTCCACCAGCGACCAGCTCCTCCTCCAGCTCAGGCTCTCGACCGCGGAACAGGACCGGCTCAGCACGAGCCAGCTGCTCACGCAGGCGAAGCAGGTGGAGGTGCCGCAGCTCCTGACCGGCGCCGCCTCGCAGAAGGTGACCGCGCGCAGCCGCCGCAACACCGTCGTCGTCGCGGCCCTGATCGGGCTCGTGCTCGGCGCGCTGGCCGCGCTGCTCTGGGACGCCGTCGTGCCGCGGCTCCGCCCGAACGGCTCCCAGGAGTAGCCCATGCTCGAGGGCAAGCGCGTCGCGCTGGTCGTCCCCGCGCACGACGAGGAGCACCTGATCGCGACCACGCTCGCCGGGATCCCCGAGCTCGTCGACCGGATCCTCGTCGTCGACGACGGCTCCCGGGACGGGACCGCGGCGGCCGCCCGCGCCGCCGGCGACCCGCGCGTCGAGGTGCTCGTCCACGAGCGCAACCAGGGCGTCGGCGCGGCCACGGTCACCGGCTACAAGCAGGCGCTCGCCGAGGGCTTCGACGTCGTCGCGGTCATGAACGCCGACAACCAGATGGATCCGAACGAGCTGGGTTCGCTCGTCGGCCCGGTCGCGCGCGGCGAGCTCGACTACGCGAAGGCGAACCGGCTCGTCACCGGCCAGGCGTGGCAGCTGATCCCGAAAACGCGCTACCTCGGCAACGCCGTCCTCTCGATGCTGACGAAGATCGCGTCCGGCTACTGGCACGTCGCCGACTCGCAGTCCGGCTACACGGCGATCTCGCGGGAGATGCTCGCCCAGCTCCCGCTCGACCGGCTCTACACGCGCTACGGGTTCCCGAACGACATGCTGGTCAACCTCAACGTCTGGAACGCCCGCGTCCGCGACTTCCCCTCGAAGCCCGTCTACGGCGTCGGCGAGCGCTCGGGGATCCGCTACCGGCACGTCGTCCCGAAGATCTCCTGGCTCCTGCTCCGGGGCTTCTTCCGCAGGCTCTGGGAGAAGTACGTGATCCGGGACTTCCACCCGCTCGTCTTCTTCTACGCGTTCGGGCTGCTCGCGACGCTGGTCGGGGTGGTGCTCGGCGCGGTGGTCGTCGCCTTCCGGATCGCGGGCGACCAGTTCACGGTCGGGACGGTGGTCCTGATCGCGCTGCTCGTCCTGTCGGGCTCGCAGTTCACGCTGTTCGCCATGTGGTTCGACATGGAGTCGAACAAGGACCTGCGATGACCTTCCCGTGGCCGGGCCGGCGAGCGTTGTACGCGCCCGCCCTGATCGCGTACGCCGGCCTGAGGGTCGCCTTCACGGGCTTCCACGCGAGCCGCTACACCGATACCCCCACGTACGAGCACACGGCGGCGGCGCCGCTCTGGAGCGTCCGCTTCTGGGCCGGCACGCGCGGCTTCACGCTGCCGCTCGTCTACAAGGTGATCGGCAACGACGAGGCCCGGATCGGCTTCCAGCTCGCCTTCTCGATCGTCGCCTGGTCGGTGCTGGCGATTGTCTTTGCGCGGTCGCTGCAGACCGGCGGCGGCCGGTTCGCCGGCTTCGCCGTCGTTCTCCTCTTCAGCCTCACGCGCTACGTGATCGGGTGGGACCCGCTGCTCCTGAGCGAGTCGCTCTCGATCTCGCTCTTCGCGCTGCTCGTGGCGACCCTCCTCGTGGTCGCCCGCCGGCCGAGCGGGCGCTCGGTCGCCGCGCTGCTCGTGCTCTTCGTGCTCTGGACGTTCGCGCGCGATTCGAACGGCGTCGTGCTCTTCGTGGCCGGGCTGGTCGCGCTCGTGCTCGCGCTCCGGCCGCGGCGGCGCGGGCTGAAGCTCGCGCTCGGCGCCGCTGCGATCGCGGTCTTCGCCTGCAGCGTCGTCACGACCGAGGTCGGGAAGCGCTGGCAGGGGGCGTTCGCCGAGGTGATGCCCGCGCGCGCAGCCGAGTACCCGCAGCTCCGTCGGGCCCTGAAGGGCCACCGCACGCTGACCGCGAGGCGCAGGGCCTACGAGGTCTTCCTCGTCACTCATCCCGTCTATCTGCTCGTCGATCCGTTCGTCGGCACCGAGGACACGGCGTACTCCTCGCGGCGCCGGGCCGATGCTCTCCTGAGCCCGCACCTGGACAGTTACGCAGCGACGCTCAACGGCGCGGCGCGGCCGGTCCGGGCGGTCTTCGACGTCTTCTGGATCCACCCGCTCGGGGCCGTGCTCGCCCTGGCGGCGCTCGCCCTCGGAGCGGCAGGCGTCGCCTCGCGGGGCCGGCCGGACGAGGTCGGGTGGGTCGGTCTCGCCGTGCTCGCGTCCGCGTATCCGGCGGCGCTCGGCGCCTGGCACCTCGCCGGGACCGAGGTCGACCGCCACGCGATCGGCGCCGGGATCGCGCTCAGGCTCGGCTCGTGGCTGCTGCTCGCCTACGCGCTCGACCGGCTCCTCGCGTCCCGGGAGGCGCGCCGGTGACCAGGCGGCGCTGGCTGGCGGCGCTCGGCGTGCTGGCCGCCGTGCGCGTGGCGGTCCCGCTGGCGGCGCTTGCCGACTCGGGGCACGCGCTGCCGGGGCTGCCGCACTACGACTACGGCTACCGCGGCGACGCCGCCGACTACTACGCCACCGCACGGGCGATCCTCAGCGGCGTTCCGTCGCTCGGCGTGGTGCTGGCGCCGCTGCT